>CANKWG010000138.1 GCA_947487325.1 Oxalobacteraceae bacterium
AGCGACTTGCGCTGATCGCGATTGATTTGGATGATTTTAAAAACATCAACGATGCTTTAGGTCATCAAACCGGCGATTTGGTGTTGACCTCGGTTGCCAAGGCCATGCGCGATGCTATCTCTCCAAAGCATCATCTGGCGCGTGTTGGTGGCGATGAGTTCATCGTAATTCTTGACGATCTGATCGATGGTGATGGTAGCGCAGAAGCACAGACACTGATGGAGGCAATCGCTCACTCAGGCGTCGGCGCTGGCTGGGAAAAATTTCCCTTGAGAGCATCAATAGGTATCAGTGTTCATCCCTGTGATGGGAAGGATGTCCAAGTGCTGATGCAGGCGGCGGATATCGCGATGTATGAAGCCAAGTCACAGGGAAAATCGCAATATCGACACTACGATGAAAAATACGCTCAAAAAATCAGAGACCGAGTACAGATCGAGCGCGAACTACAGCGGGCGATTCAAAATGATGAATTTGTGATGGTTTATCAGCCGCGAGCCAATGCGCGGACCGGTCAGTTTTCCAGCATGGAAGCGCTGATACGTTGGCAGCATCCAGAGCGAGGTCTAGTATCACCAGCAGAGTTTATTGCCGTTGCAGAGCAGACTCGGCTGGTGATTCCTATGGGTGAATTGGTCGTTCGAAAAGTATGTACGCAGATGGCTGCCTGGAGATCTCAGGGCGTTGGCATGAAACGCGTCTCTGTGAATGTATCGGCGCTTCAGTTGCGTGACGAGTCGCTGCGGTTGATGCTTAGCACTTGCATGAAAGAGCATGGCCTGCATTCATCATTGATCGCCATCGAGCTGACAGAATCAAGCGTGCTGGATGAAGCAGGCACAGCCATCAAAGAGCTACACAAGCTTCGTGACTTAGGAATTCAATTGCAGATTGATGATTTTGGTACAGGGTATTCTTCACTTTCTCAATTGCAGAGTCTGAATATTGACGTAATTAAGATCGACCAGTCCTTTGTCCGAAAGCTGGGTAAGGATTATCAGAGCGAGACTTTGTGCGAGACCATCGTTTCGATTGGACGGAGTCTTGATATTACCGTTGTGGCTGAAGGTGTGGAAACGGCAGAGCAACTGCGTAAGTTACAGGCGATGGGTTGCGATGAAATTCAGGGATATCTACTCTCCAAGCCGGTACCGCCCGAAGAGATTCCCGAACTTATGCGACGTCCATTTTTTGAAGAAGCCGGCGAAGTCTGAAAAAGCTTAGGCGTTATTCTCAGTCACGAGAACAGCTGTCTCAGTTTGTGCATGTCCGGCTGATGTATCACGCCCTTCTCCGTAACAAGTGCCGTCACCAGCTCGGCGGGCGTTACGTCAAACGAAGGATTTCTTACCATCACACCAGCAGCTGCCCACTGATAATCACGGTAGCCGGTCACTTCCAGCGGCGAGCGCTCCTCAATCGGAATATCTTCGCCACGAGCGATCTTCATGTCGATGGTCGATAGTGGGCAGGCGACATAAAACGGAATGCCGTGTCGGTGTGCCAGCACTGCCACCATGTAGGTACCTATCTTGTTGGCGACATCGCCATTGGCTGCAACGCGATCGGTTCCGACGATCACTGCGTCGACTTCACCGCGAGCCATCATGTGGCCGGCCATGTTGTCGGTGATGAGCGTGACGGGAATTTTTTCCTGCACCATTTCCCATGCTGTCAGACGTGCTCCCTGCAAGAAGGGCCGAGTTTCATCTGCGATCACCGAGATACGTTTGCCTGCAGCGACCGCCGAGCGAATCACGCCCAGTGCGGTGCCGTGCCCGGCGGTGGCTAGCGCACCCGCATTGCAATGTGTGAGGACACGCGCACCATCGGACAAGAGTGCTGCACCGGCGGCGCCCATGGCGAGATTGATATCCACATCTTCGCTATGTATCGCTTTCGCCTCTTTGAGTAATACATCGGACAAAGTTACTGTATCGGCCGTGCCGTGCTGTTGCCAGCACTCGCGCATGCGATTCAGCGCCCAGAACAGATTAACCGCTGTAGGACGACTCGCGGCGAGCACATCAAAACCCTGCTGCAGACGCTGATCAAATTCGGCGCGCGGTAAATCACGCAGCCGTAAAGCTTCCAGCGCCACACCATAGGCAGCCGCCACACCGATGGCCGGCGCACCTCGCACGACCATGGTTCGAATACCTTCGGCGACACCCTGTGCGCTGTCGTAGGACAGATAATCAAACACTGCGGGTAGACGGGTCTGGTCGATCATCTCCAGCCACTGCTTGCCTGATTCGTTCATCCAGCGCAGTGTGACCACGGCTTGCGTCATGCTAGTCCCCCTCGAATTCGCATAGAGCAAAAACGGCAAGCCCCATTTTTTCAATTCGCTGTCTGCCACCGATATCGGGCAGATCGACGAGAAACGCACACTCAACTATTGAGCCGCCCATTTTTTGTACCAGTGTCACCGCCGCTTCGGCGGTACCACCCGTGGCGAGCAGATCATCAATGATCAGGACACGTTCGCCTGAGGTAATCGCGTCGTCATGAATTTCAATGCGATCGGTGCCATATTCCAACGCATAGTCATGACCCGTTGTTTTGCCTGGCAGCTTGCCTGGTTTGCGCACAGGAATAAAGCCTATGCCTAGTGCATAGGCGAGTGGTGCTGCAAACATGAAACCACGTGATTCGATGCCTACAATTTTATCGATAGATTGATCTCGATAACGTTCGATCAGGCTGTCGATGCAGGCTTTGAAACCGGCAGGATCTTTCAGCAAGGTCGTGATGTCACGAAACTGAATACCTGGTTTGGGATAGTCGGGAATGGTGCGTATGAATTGGGTGAAGTCCATGATTTATTCAGATGAGGTGGCATGTTTGCCATAGGTTTTAAAACGATCAATTACTTGTCGCATTTCTTGTGCAGATAGCAGCACGGGCTCGCCGTTCTGGCGTGCGATCAGATATTGCTGGCACAGTGATTCGACTTCGGTGGCCACGGCCATGGCTTCATCCAGATCTCTGCCCAGTGCAATCAGACCATGATTAGCCAGCAGACAGGCCTTGCGATCAATGAGGGCTTCCACTGCATAGGCTGACAAGGTATCTGTGCCAAACAGCGTGTAGGGCGCACAGCGTACCGAGTCGCCGCCAGCGATGGCGATCATGTAGTGAAACGGTGGCAGGTCTTCACGCAGGCAGGCCAGCGCCGTTGCGTAGGGCGAATGCGTATGGACGATGGCGTTGATATCAGGACGCCGCTGCAATATATCGCGATGAAAATGCCACTCGCTAGACGGCTTGCCATGACCCATCACGGTGCCATCAAAACGCATCGCGACAACACCGGTTTCGGTCATGGCATCAACGGGAACGCCTGAAGGTGTCACCAGAAAGTGATCTTCCTCCCGGCAGCTGATATTGCCCGTGGTGCCGCGATTGAGTCCACTGACTTCAAGTCGTCTACAGGCCGCCAAGATTTGCCTGCGCAGTCCCGCACTGTTGTTCATCGCAGTGTTACTCACGATTTCAACATTCGACCCGCTACTGCGGAGAGCTTTTCCATCATCGCGGGGTCGCGTGCTTCTGGCGCGGTGATGAGCGCATGTTGAAGCGCACTGCGGCAACTGCATGCGGCGGCATGTGTATCCGTTTTAAGATGGGGTACGGCTTGTTTGACCAGCGCGCGACCTTTGTTGGCATTCGCAATCAACACGCCCACGATCTGCTCGACCGTGACGTGATCATGATCCGGATGCCAACAATCATAATCCGTCACCATCGAGACGCTGGCATAGCAAAGCTCTGCTTCACGAGCGAGTTTGGCTTCAGGCATATTGGTCATACCGATGACATCGCAACCCCACTGCCGATACAGATTTGATTCTGCCAGACTCGAGAATTGCGGACCTTCCATCGCCAGATAGGTACCGCCACGAACCGCCTCGATACCCGCTTCGGATGCACTTTGCTGCAACCAGTCACCCAGACGTGAGCACACTGGATGGGCTACGGACACATGTGCGACCATACCTTTGCCAAAAAAAGATTTTTCGCGTGCGAAGGTGCGGTCAATAAACTGATCAACGATCACAAAGGTGCCGGGCGCGAGGGATTCTTTCAGCGAGCCCACGGCCGACAGAGAGATCACATCCGTGACGCCCAGACGCTTGAGCGCATCGATATTGGCACGGTAGTTCACTTCGGAGGGCGGAATCTTGTGGCCGCGACCGTGGCGCGGCAAAAAGGCCATAGGCTGGCCGAATAGCTCACCGATCAGTATCTCGTCTGAGGGCTCGCCAAACGGGGAACTTACACTCACCCACTGACGATTTTCCAGTCCGTCGATGTCATAAATGCCACTGCCACCGATGACGCCAATCACGTTTTCTCGCGCGTTGCTGTGCATGAATTCTGCTCTGCTGTTTAGGTAAAGGAGTTAATGTACCAAAGAAAGCTGCGTGCCCTCTGAAAGTGCGTGCAGATGCGCATTGTCACTTTTCTCCCCATGCCTCGATTAAAAAGCCGACACGTCAGGCCGCTGGCATTGTGCTTCTCCTGCTACACTCCGCGCACTTCTCGACCCACATTGACCTTCCCATGAACAGCATCACCCCTGTAGCCGATACACACCCCGAGATTCATTGGGCAGAGAACGGCGAAACGCTGAATGCCGATTGGCGCTCCGAGAGTGGCATGTCGCCTCCGCGTCGTGTGGTGATTGCTGACGATACGATGACGGCCGATACAGCCTACCGCCTCGCTTGTGAGGGAACGGGCATGCTATGGCGGGGTGATTTTCAGAACGCACGTCAGTTGTTGCAGGCATTGGCGCGACGCGTTGACCGGCCATCCCGCAAATCGGCTAAGGCTGCTAAAGCCACTCAAGCCACTAAAGCTCCCGATGCGGCAAAGCCCGGCCTTGCCAACGAGAGTGCGATGCCTGATGCTTTTCACCGGCATCGTCTTTCGCAGTCGCAACGAGCACGCGCGCTGGGTATGGTGCTCATACCCTTTGATCAGGACCACAGCGTACCCCTGCGGCGCGCACCCGATGTGAAGCAAGCCTGCACCGAGGCTTACGGCAATGCTGGGCGGCCCTATGTGACTTCGTTGAGGGAATTGCTTGGTATCGTAGGCGCGCATGAGTGGCGCAAAAAAGGGGTACTCATCGCTGCATCAGAGGGGTTGGAGGCATTCCGCATTCATCCGCACTATGGTGTATTTGCTCCGGTCCGTACGGACTATGTACCGCTGGTAGCTAAGGCACCATTGCCCGAGGCGCTCAATGCAGAACCCTTGGCCTTTGATGTAGGTACAGGCACTGGCGTACTTGCGACAATACTCGCTAAACGCGGCATCGCGCGAGTCATCGCTACGGAAAACAATCCTCGCGCGGTCCTTTGTGCCAAAGAAAATCTGCAAAGACTTGGTCTGCAAAACCAGGTTGAGGTGGTCGATACAGACCTGTTTCCGGAGGGACGCGCGGCGCTGATTGTCTGTAATCCCCCCTGGGTGCCGGCGCGACCAAGCTCAGCGCTTGAGCATGCTATTTTCGATCCCGACAGCCGGATGTTGCGCGGATTTCTGGAAGGTTTGTCGTCTCATCTTTTGCCCGGCGGCGAAGGCTGGCTGATCTTGTCCGATTTCGCCGAGCATTTGCACTTGCGCAGCCGTCAGCAGCTACTCGACATGTTTGAAAGCGCCGGCTTGCGTGTGCTGGGAAAAATTGAAGCGAAGCCCACGCACGCCAAAGTGGCTGATGTTAGTGATGCCCTGCACAGTGCTCGGGCGGCAGAGGTGATTTCTTTGTGGCGGTTAGCGGAGGCAGATTAAGCAAAAAGCCCGGCATGACCGGGCTTTTTGTCATTAATTTAGTGGGGTGACCGATGGGGCTCGAACCCACGACAACAGGAATCACAATCCTGGACTCTACCAACTGAGCTACGGCCACCACTGAAACAACGTTTTTCCGGCTAACGCCGAAACAAGACCGCAATTATACAAAATTCCAGCCATGAAGGGCGACCTTCGGCATACAAACGGCATATTGCGCCTATTCTGCCTTCAGTCCATTTCGCCAAC
>CANKWG010000139.1 GCA_947487325.1 Oxalobacteraceae bacterium
CTTCAAACCCGCCTGCGTCGTGGACATCGCCACCCTGACGGGCGCCTGCGTGACTGCGCTTGGCCATCACAACACCGGGCTCTTCACGCGTCACGACAGCACCCATGATGCACTGGCCAACGAATTACTCGCCGCCGGCAAAGCTTCCAATGACACCGCATGGCGCATGCCCATCGAGGAAGCGTATCAGGAGCAGCTCAAGTCCAACTTTGCCGATATCGCCAATATTGGTGGTCCACCGGGCGGCAGCATCACCGCAGCCTGCTTCCTGGAGCGATTTACCCGTAAATATTCATGGGCTCACTTGGATATCGCCGGCACTGCATGGAAGAGCGGTGCCGCCAAAGGTGCCACGGGCAGACCGGTACCGTTGCTAACCACCTTCCTGCTGGAACGCGCGAAAAAATAAACTCAATCTGCCCTTTCCGAAAACGGGAGCCGCTTGGCTCCCGTTTTTTATTGCCGCAACAAATCACTACTATGTTGACCCGGCCGGGTTGTACAAAAAAACTGAACTGAATCGCACACGCCGAAAGGGCACTAAAGGAATTGAACGACGAGTTGAAAAGAACATAAAAGGGCCGGGTCTACGAGTACCCGCGCCATCTTGGCTAAAATGCGACCTGCACCCACTCATCAGGTCCATCAATGAAACTCGCCACATGGAATGTCAATTCCCTCAAAGTACGCCTGCCGCAAGTGCTGCAATGGCTGGAATCCTCGCCGGTGGATGTGCTCTGCCTGCAAGAAACCAAGCTGACTGACGATAAATTTCCCGTCGCGGAAATCGAGGCCGCAGGTTATCAGGTGGTCTTCACCGGGCAAAAAACTTATAACGGCGTTGCCATCCTGTCCCGCCACCCGATCACGGAGGTGGTCAAGAACAATCCCTTGTTTCCGGATGAGCAGCAGCGCATCATCAGCGCCACGATTGAGGGTATGCGTATTGTTTGTGCCTATGTGCCGAACGGACAGGCGGTGGGATCAGACAAATATGACTACAAGCTGCGCTGGCTCGAAGCATTCATTCAGTGGCTGGAGGCTGAGCTTCAACAATTTCCATCGCTCGCCGTTTTAGGTGACTACAACATCGCACCCGCCGATGCGGATGTCCATGACCCGGCTGCATGGCAAGATCAAGTGTTGGTATCGGCGCCCGAGCGGGCAGCGTTTGAACGTTTGTGTGCGATGCCGCTGGCAGATGCTTTTCGCTTATTTCCGCAAGCAGAAAAACTCTATAGCTGGTGGGATTATCGACAGATGGCTTTCCGCCGCAACCGTGGGCTGCGCATCGATCATATTTTGCTCTCGCCTGCCCTAGCCCAACGATGCACTGCCTGCGAAATCGATAAATTACCCAGAAAATGGGAGCAACCGTCAGATCACACGCCCGTCATCGCGACACTGCAGTGAGACCACCGGCAACAGCAACCGAACGTGGTTGACTCTGCCTTCAGCGGTTGTCTACCTTGATGTAGCCAGGCGACAGCGATTGCGGCACCAGCGTGCCGGCGTGTGCCGTATTGCGATTCATATCCCGCGTGAAATCGAGTGCCAGCATCAGCGCGAGCATTTGTTCATGCTCTTGCGGACGCAAGCTCCAGAATTCGAGTGCCGTTTGCTTATCAAAGGGATTGATGTAGCGCTTTTCTTTGCGCAATTCGAAATGAAGATGCGGGCCGGTAGAAAAACCGGTTGAACCAACATACGCAACTTCCTCACCGCGCATTATTTTTTTGCCAGTCACTATGCCGGGCGCAAAACCAGATAGATGCGCATAGTAGGTTTCATAGTCCTGACCATGGCTCAATATCACCAGATTGCCATAGCCACCCATGGGGCTGGCAAATACAACCTCAGCATCAGCGACTGCATGCACTGGCGTACCCGCAGGTGCGACAAAGTCGATACCGATATGCTGCCCCCGGTAGCTGAAGCTACGAATCGCCAGACGAGGTTTTTTCTTCCCGCGAGCTTGGGTTAGTACTTGACGACGAACTGTGGTCACACTTTCACCCACACCGCGAGAAATGTTTACATGACGAGTAGGCGAGTACCACAGCGCGCGTTCGTAATCGGTACCACTAACGGTGCTGAAATAGGCACCTGGCTGATTCGACCGCTCAAACCAGACCACTCGATCTTTCACCGTGCCTCTGAGAGAATCGATCAGTTCGATTGCAAGAATCTTCTCCGCACTCTGCTCGGGTAATTTTTGCTTCTCCAACACCACACGCAGCTGATAACTTGCCGGCGAGGTCAGTTTTGCGATCATCTGACGTATCAGCAAACCCAGTTCCCAGCGCAAATGCATAGGGATCTTTTCGAGTTGTTCGGAAGACTGCGACTCAAGATCAACTGCAGATAAATTGAATTCGCTCAGCGATCGCGACAGCATCGGTAATTCCAAACGGCGAATCACAGGTTTCTCTTCGCTTGCAGATTTGGACATTAACAAGGCGATCGGCTGATCCGCAGTCGACGCGCGGCTCAGTACCGCCAGCGAATTCACGTCGCCTTTGGGCGCGACCGCCGAAGCATAGTGCAGGCACTCCTTGCCACGGACTTGCGGTTCTATGGGATTTGCATCGAGCAGAAAATGCTGCAGCTCTTGTTCTTCAATACCGAGCTGCCACGTGAGCAGGCGCTTTTGCTCCGTGGTCAGGCAACCCTGCTCAAGATTGGTATCGATGATCCGCGACTGATTGGCAGCTTCTGGCGAATTCATTCGGATCACGACTGGGCCGCGTGCGGACTGACGCTGCTTAGCCGCCTTGAACGGCTTCTTGCCCGCTAGCGCAGACTGCGTTGGCAGCGCTACGGCGATTGCAAACAATGCAAGAATCAGAATTCTCATGAAAAGCTATTCAAAGATATTGGGGCACCACGGTTCATCGGTCTAGCTCGCCAAAAATTGAGTTAGGCGCGATTCGCACAACTTGCGCCTCTGCCGAGTTGTCCACTGCTGGAGGGAAGCACTGCACTGCCCGGCCCAGCGTTTGCCATAACGGTCAGATCGTTATGTTCTATAAAAGCACTGTAATATGCGAAAATAATAAGGCACGACTTCAATGAGGTTATTTGATGTTTATTAAATAATTTTCAAATAACCAATGCCGCTTTAATAATAGTTTTGATCTTAACACAAGATTGTTTTAAATCCACATGCAAAATCAAGAAGTTCCGCAACGTCGCTTAAGTACTTTCGATCTTATTTGCCTGGTATTCGGGACGGTCGTTGGTGCGGGTATTTTCAAAGCGCCATCAATTGTTGCAGCGCAATCAGGTAGCGGTGTCGAATTTCTTCTTGCATGGTTGATCGGCGGACTGATATCAATTGCAGGAGCACTTTGTTATGCAGAGTTATCCACGACTTACCCAAGCGCCGGCGGTGAATATCATTTCCTGAGCCGCAGTTTTGGTAAAAACTTAGCTTTCTTTTACGTATGGGCTCGCGCCACCGTGATCGTTACCGGCTCAATGGCCATTTTGGCAATTACGCTAGGTGATTACATGGCAGCGATATGGCCGCTCGGGCCCTATTCCAATTTCATCTGGGCCATGGGTGTCATATTGGTCCTGAGTTTGGTCAATCTAATTGGCATACACCAGAGTACTTTTACGCAGAATACCTTCACGATTCTGGAATTCCTCGGCATCGTCGCCGTCATCGTTGCAGGCTTTTATGCTGGCCGAGAGACACCTTCGTTAGATTTGCTGGCACAGACAACAGGCGACACCAATTACGGGCTGGCGATGGTGTTCGTTTTGCTGACCTTTGGCGGGTGGAATGAAGTCGCTTATGCATCCGCCGAGGCGCGCGATGAGAAACGAGGTATCTGGCGCGCCTTGTTGCTGGGCTTGGGTGCCGTCACGATCATGTACCTGCTGGCCAATGTGGCTTATCTGAAAGCGCTGGGGTTGAACGGTATTGCCAATTCGCCTGCTGCCGCCTACGACGTTTTTATTCTGGCCTTCGGCAAAGGCTCGGCCATGGTGTTCGGCCTGATCGTGATTTTCTCCTGCCTGAATTCCATTAACGCGACTATTATTTTTGGCGCACGCAGCAACTACGCCATGGGCAATGACTATCGCGTGTTTTCATGGCTGGGCAAATGGCACTCGTCGGGTAACCCACGCAACAGCATCATTTTGCAAGCCGGTGTTGCCTGCGGCCTGATTTTATTTGCCGCCCTGACGAGCCAAGGCTTCAAAGCCCTGGTCGAATTTACTGCGCCGGTTTTCTGGTTTTTTGTACTGCTAGTCGGCGTATCACTGATCATGCAACGCGTTCGGGATCCGAATGCCCCGCGTCCGTTCAAAGTGCCGTTTTATCCGATCTTGCCCTTGATTTTCATAGGCTCGACGGCTTGGTTGTTGTGGTCGAGTCTCGTCTACACCGGTGCGGGTGCCTGGATTAGTCTGGTCGTGCTGCTGTCAGGTTGCATACCTTTGTTTCTCAATCGCAGACACAAACTCGATGCGGTTTCAGAGCCGGTCACCTGAGAAACGGCCTATCAGTTATCGATATCGCTCATTTTCCACGTCATTAAAAACGGATTTCGTATGAACAGGTTTTCACCTGCATTGTTTTGTTTGTCGGTACTGCTTTGCTCGGCTCAAGTATTTGCTGCCGACACCACAACCGCGGTAACACCTTCTGCGCCGTCACCAGCACAAACGCTCGCGGCCCGTACCGCAAAAATCGAATGCCCAGCGTTTCAAAAAATCGCCACGGACTATCAGGCGAAATTTCTGGCACCGATGCAGTCTTGGTCTGGACAGCATCTGAGCAAGCTTGGTACAAAAAAACTGACCTATGTGTTTTCTGGCGCAGACATCGTTACACCACTGACGCTGTTCACTACTGCCGATCACTTCACGCTAATCGCTGATCAGACACCCGAATACACACTGCCCCAGGAAATTTCGGGCGCACAAATCGCCAAAGAGTGCCAGACGCAGGCTTATTTCGCACGCTATGGCTACTTCAGAACCAATGATCTTGAAGGAAAAGACTCAGTCAAACCAAGGTTCGTCAAAATGCTGGCCTACAGCATTCTCATGAGTGGTGGCAGCATAGGAAAAATGGAGTATCTGAGTATTGCGGCGAATGGCAAACTCGAAGTCCGTGATAACCCAACCACGACCAAACCTGATGGACTTCGTTTTCATGTAACCACCAGCGACAAACGTGCCGTTCTCGTCGACTATCTGCGCATGAATCTCTCTAACAGTGGATTAAATGCAGAGCCTAGATTGCAGCAGTTTTTGTCCAGCCACACCAGCGACACTATCTTTATTAAATCTGCATCGCATCTTCTGCAGAAAAACTATTTCTCGATACTGGCAGGGCTGATCACTGACCACGCACATAACGTGGTTCAAGACGAGACAGGGCTCGATATTGCATTGTTCGGCAAGTACTATCAGATCGACAGCTACGGGAAGTTTTTACGCCCGCATCCGCTCTGGCATGACAGTCCGTCGGGCGTTCGGCTGCGTGATTTTTTAAGCGGCAAAAGTACCCTGCAACCTCTGCCATTTACCATCGGCTACGAAAAAACCAGTGGATCGGTGCTGCTGGTGGGCACTCGTTTGGTGAATAGAGCTCAGAACAATTAAAAGTCACCGTTAAAACTCTGCTACATGACAATGCAACGACCCGCTCAACGGCGAGTAGTCACCGTTCATGATCAGTTAAATGCCGAGCGCCACGCCCGAGGCCTCGTCACCATTGTTGACGATGATGATGCGATCAGAGAAGCGCTCGCTTCGCTTTTGCATTTGGAAGGCTATGCCACCGAGGCGCATGCCAGCGCTGCGAGTTATCTGGAAAAGCTCGAACACGCGGCACCCGAATTCCCAGGGCCGCAGTGCCTGCTTCTCGATGTCAAAATGCCCGGACTCACAGGCCTCGAATTGCAACGCCGCTTGATAGAACTGTGCAAGGCCACGCCCATCGTCTTCATGAGCGGCGGGTCCGGCGCACCGGAAGCAGTGCAGGC
>CANKWG010000140.1 GCA_947487325.1 Oxalobacteraceae bacterium
CCGCGCATGCGCGAACAAATGCATGCTTACGCCACAACCGGTAGTGCAGGACTCGATCTGCGTGCCTGTCTCAAAGAACCTGTCACCATAGAACCAGGCAGTACGCATCTGGTGCCGACTGGTCTGGCGATTCATATTGCTGATCCCGCCTATGCGGCAATGATTCTTCCGAGAAGTGGACTGGGACATAAACACGGCATCGTACTGGGCAATCTCGTCGGATTGATCGATTCGGACTATCAGGGTGAGCTCATGGTCTCTACTTGGAATCGTGGCAGCACAAGCTTTGTGCTAAATCCTATGGAGCGTCTTGCTCAACTGATCATCGTTCCGGTGATGCAGGTAGGATTCGATATTGTTGATAACTTCGAGAGTAGTGAACGTGGTGAAGGCGGGTTTGGTAGCACTGGTAAAAAATAAGCAGGCGTCCGAATGATCGTTCACGCGACCATGAGTGCGATCAGCCGACGTAATGTGCCTCTCGTCTTGGCGGCCTTGGTACTGTTGGCGTCCTGCACCACAGCGCCTGTGAAAACCACAGCGCCTGTGAACACTTCGACGAATGTGAAAACTCCGACGACTGTGCCGGAGAAAAAAGTTGAGCCGTCTCAAGACGTATCCGCATTGTCAATGCTGATAGCGAGGCAGGAACGTATCTACCGTGTGGCCGCACCCTTGATGGTAAAAAATGCGCCGCTTTGTCGTTCATTCGCGCGTCCACTGCTCGGATTCACTGCAAAAAATCTGTATTCCTATCCTGCCGAGCTCGCCCCTGCCGCCGAGTCGGCGCTCAAACTGGATGACCGACTGCGTGTGATGCAGGTACTCGACGGCAGCGGCGCGATGCGCGCCGGCATACGACCTGGCGACATTCTTCAATCCATACAAGAACAAGTACTACCGCTTGGAGCGCAGGCAGAGAGCGAAGCGGCACGATTGCTGGCGCCGTTGATCAAGAACGCGACCGATATCTCGATCGTGGTCTTGCGTCGGGATCAGCCGGTCAGATTGACGATTACCCTGACCGCAGCCTGTGCTTTTTCAATGGAAATCGGGCACGCACCGCAAGTGAGTGCTTATGCAGATGGTCGGCGCATCATGATCACGCGAGGCATGCTTGATTTTCTAAGCGCCGATGAAGAACTCGCGGTCATTCTTGCCCGCGAAATGGCACACAATGTATTGCAGCATACCGCTGCTCAGCAAATGACGGCAACCGTCGCCAGCATGATCGATGCACTACTGCCCTTGCAGCCGGATGCTGCAGCGCTTGCCAGTCGTGGAGGCCTGAGACCTATGTCAGCGAAAGCTGATCAGGAAGCCGATCGACTAGCGATGTATCTGCTGGCACGGGCCGGCTATGATCCTGCAGCGGCAGAACGCACGATGGCGAAGCTCGCACAATCTTATCCGGCATCGCTGAGCAACACTTATACGGCGCTGCATCCTTGGACATCCGAACGGCGACAATCGATGCAGACTACCCTGAGTGAAATTCGCCAGAAACAGACGTCGAAAAATCCTTTGTTGCCCTGATCAGCATTAGCTGGATTGGATGATTTAACACCGAAAAAATGAAACAGGGCCCCGCTTGCGCTGGGGCCCTGTCTGTTTCGTTCCTGCTAGCGACTTACTCGACTTCAGCGGCTTCCTGTGGTGGTGCAGCTGGTGGCGGCGTATCACCTTCGACAAATTCAAGACGGATATGCTCTTCTTCGTCGAGATCGACATTAACTCGCCCGCCAGACACCAGCTTGCCAAACAGTAGTTCATCGGCCAGTGCCTTGCGAATCATGTCCTGAATCAACCGCGACATAGGACGAGCACCCATCAGCGGGTCGAAACCCTTCTTGCCGAGGAATTTACGCAAGTTTTCGCTGAACACCGCTTCAACCTTCTTCTCATGCAGTTGCTCTTCCAGTTGCATGAGGAATTTGTCGACCACACGCAGGATGATGTCTTCGTCCAGCGCGCGGAAGCTGATGATGGAATCCAGACGGTTGCGGAACTCCGGCGTGAACATGCGCTTGATATCCGCCATTTCATCACCCGCCTGCTTGGATTCGGTGAAACCCATGGAGCGCTTTTGCAAGCTCTCAGCACCAGCATTCGTCGTCATAACGATGATCACATTACGGAAGTCTGCCTTGCGACCATTGTTGTCTGTCAGCGTGCCGTGATCCATCACTTGCAGAAGGATGTTGAACACATCCGGGTGGGCCTTTTCGATTTCATCGAGCAGCAGGACAGCATGTGGCTTCTTCGTGATCGCTTCAGTCAGCAGACCACCCTGGTCGAAACCGACATAGCCGGGTGGCGCGCCGATCAGGCGACTCACCGCATGACGCTCCATATACTCGGACATATCAAAACGAATCAGCTCGATACCCAGAATAAAGGCCAGCTGCTTGGCGACTTCGGTCTTGCCCACACCGGTCGGGCCGGAGAAAAGGAAAGAGCCAATCGGTTTGTCGGTTTTACCGAGTCCTGCACGCGCCATTTTGATTGCCGCGGCCAATGCCTCGATCGCAGGATCCTGACCGAACACCACGTTCTTCAGATCGCGGTCGATGGTCTGCAACTTGGTGCGATCATCCTGATTGACCGACTGCGGCGGAATACGCGCGATTTTCGAAATGATGTCTTCGATCTCGGGCTTACCTATAGTCTTTTTCTGCTTGGACTTCGGCAGGATACGCTGCGCTGCGCCTGCCTCGTCAATGACATCAATCGCCTTGTCGGGCAAGTGGCGGTCATTGATGAAGCGCGCGGCCAACTCGGCTGCTGTTGTCAGTGCCAGCGCCGAATATTTGACGCCATGATGTTCTTCGAAACGTGATTTGAGACCGCGCAGAATCTGCACTGTCTGTTCGACGGTCGGCTCGTTCACATCAATCTTCTGGAAACGACGCGACAACGCATGGTCTTTTTCGAACACCCCACGGTACTCATTGAAGGTGGTCGCACCTATGCATTTCAACTGACCGCTGGACAAGGCAGGCTTGAGCAAGTTCGATGCATCCAGCGTACCGCCCGATGCGGAACCCGCACCGATGATGGTGTGAATTTCGTCGATGAACAAAATCCCGTTGGGATTGTTCTTCATTTGTTTGAGTACTGCTTTAAGACGCTGCTCAAAGTCGCCGCGATACTTGGTGCCGGCCAGTAACGCACCCATATCGAGTGAATACACTACGGCATTCTGCAAAATCTCGGGCACGTCGCCTTGCGTGACGCGCCAAGCCAAGCCTTCAGCAATCGCAGTCTTGCCAACACCGGCTTCGCCCACCAGCAGCGGATTATTTTTGCGACGACGGCAAAGCGTTTGAATCACGCGCTCTACTTCAGCCTCACGACCAATCAGAGGGTCAATCTTGCCTTCGGCTGCCAGCTTGTTGAGGTTTTGGGTGAACTGATCCAGCGCACTTTCCTTCTGCTGAGTTTCAGTGGCGCCTTCTTCAACACCCTCAGAAGCTTTTTGCGGCTCGGACTGCTGGTCTTTACGCACGCCATGGGAAATGAAATTAACGACATCCAGACGTGTGACGCCTTGCTGATGAAGGTAGTACACAGCATGCGAATCTTTTTCACCGAAAATCGCCACTAGAACGTTGGCACCGGTTACTTCTTTTTTCCCGTTCGATGCTGACTGAACGTGCATGATCGCGCGCTGTATTACCCGCTGGAAACCCAGCGTCGGTTGCGTGTCGACCTCGCTAGTGCCAGGCACGGTTGGGGTGTTGTCGTTGATAAAGTTGGTCAGCGTCTTGCGAAGGTCATCAATATTGACCGCGCAAGCCCTTAGCACCTCGGCTGCGGAAGGATTATCCAACAGCGCGAGCAGCAGATGCTCAACGGTAATGAACTCATGCCGAGCTTGTCTCGCCTCGACAAAAGCCATATGCAAACTAACTTCGAGTTCCTGAGCAATCATGCTTCCTCCATCACGCACTGGAGCGGGTGTCCCGCCTTCCGGGCGTGGGTTAATACAAGTTCCACTTTTGTACTGGCTATATCTTTAGGATACACCCCGCACATGCCTTTACCATCGCGATGCACTTTCAACATGATCTGGGTAGCAGTCTCCCGATCCTTGTTGAAATACTCCTGAATGATAGCCACGACGAATTCCATCGGGGTGTAATCATCATTGAGCAGCAAAACCTGATACATCGGTGGCGGTTTGACCGCCGCCTTTTTCTCCTTGGGAATAAGGAGTGTTCCATTCTCGTCGTTAGTTGCCATGCTTCTATTCTAATGCCCTTGTACAGGTGCGTAACCGGTTTTACCAACGATATCCGCCCCACACGAAGATAGTACGCCGAATCCTGATACCGCGCAGATCGCCGCTTTTTCCTTTTGCGGCAGAGTGATGATTTTGGCCAGTCTCGGCCCAAATCTAGCCCTTTTGGCAATTCCCTTGACTTTTCCATTTTTTGCGCAAACAATGCAAAACATCAATATGTGCTTTTTTGCACCATTTGGTTAGGGAGGGGCAATATGAGAGGGGGCAGCTATACGCGAGCTTCTTGCTTCTAGGGCTCGTGTGATTGGTTAAATTTGGGAAAACGCTTTTATGGCAACAGGTACAGTGAAGTGGTTTAACGACGCCAAGGGCTTCGGTTTTATCACTCCGGATGATGGTGGCGAAGATCTGTTCGCACACTTCTCTGCGATTCAGATGAATGGCTTCAAAACCCTCAAAGAAGGGCAAAAGGTTCAGTTTGAAGTAACGCAAGGCCCCAAAGGCAAGCAAGCTTCCAACATCCAAAATGCCTGATTACCATTAGGCTCCTCAAAACCCCCGACAAAACCGGGGGTTTTTTATTGCCCTCAACTTCCATGGACATTCCCATCGCCCATAGGCTCATACACACGAGCTCGCAAAAATATTAATTATTTAATAATCAGTGTGGACATTAAAAAAGCCGGATTGCTCCGGCTTTTTTAATAAAACCTACCGTCTTACATGTGCTCAATCATCACATCACCAAAGCCCGAGCACGACATCTGAGTTGCGCCGTCCATCAGACGCGCAAAATCATAGGTGACTTTCTTAGATGAAATAGACTTTTCCATCGAGCTGATCACCAGATCGGCCGCTTCGAACCAGCCCATGTGACGCAGCATCATCTCAGCAGAGAGAATCAGCGAACCGGGATTCACGTAATCCTTGCCAGCGTACTTGGGTGCCGTGCCGTGAGTCGCTTCAAACATGGCCACCGAATCAGACAGGTTGGCGCCCGGCGCAATACCGATACCACCCACCTGAGCGGCCAGTGCATCAGAAATATAGTCACCGTTCAGATTCAGAGTAGCGATGACGCTGTATTCGTTCGGACGCAGCAGAATCTGCTGCAGGAAAGCATCAGCAATCGAATCCTTGATGACGATGTCCTTGCCAGTCTTGGGATTCTTGAAGGTGCACCATGGGCCGCCATCGATCAGTTGTGCGCCGAACTCCTTCTGCGCCAACTCGTAGCCCCAATCACGGAATCCACCTTCGGTGTATTTCATGATGTTGCCCTTGTGAACGATCGTCACTGAGGGCTTATCATTATCGATCGCATACTGGATGGCCTTGCGCACTAGGCGCTCGGTGCCTTCGCGGGAGACGGGCTTGATACCGATGCCGGAGGTCTGGGGGAAGCGAATCTTCTTCACACCCATTTCCTTGATCAGGAAATCAATCACCTTCTTCACACCCTCGCTACCCTCCTGCCATTCGATACCCGCATAGATGTCTTCCGAGTTCTCGCGGAAAATAACCATGTCGGTTTTCTCTGGCTCACGCAATGGCGAGGGCACACCTTTGAAATAACGCACCGGGCGCAAGCAAACGTACAGATCCAACTCCTGAC
>CANKWG010000141.1 GCA_947487325.1 Oxalobacteraceae bacterium
TGCCGCCTCCCCGAATACAGCGCACCACCGACTCATGCCTAATCAGACACTTAAAGCCCTGTCCACGCAGCTCAAGAGCGGCTCGATCTCAGCAACCGAGCTCGCCAGCGACTATTTAACCCGCATCGCCGCCAGCGATTTGAATGCTTTCATCAGCGTTGATCCGGAGCTCACGCTGGCACAAGCAAAGGCAGCAGACGCGAGCATCGCCAGCGGCACCGCCACCGCATTGACTGGTTTGCCCATTGCACACAAAGATATTTTCGTGACCGAAGGCTGGACGTCGACCGCTGGCTCGAAGATGCTATCTCGCTACAACAGTCCTTTTGATGCAACCGTGGTGAAACAGTTCCGCATGGCAGGCATGGTTAACCTCGGTAAATTGAATTGTGATGAATTCGCTATGGGTTCATCAAATGAAAATTCTTTTTTCGGCGCCGTCAAAAATCCCTGGGACAAGACGGCTGTGCCCGGCGGCTCTTCGGGGGGCTCCGCCGCCGCAGTCGCCGGGGGTCTGACACCTGCGGCCACCGGCACGGATACCGGCGGCTCAATCCGTCAACCCGCAGCACTGTGCGGCATCACCGGTATCAAACCGACCTATGGTCGCGTGTCGCGCTACGGCATGATTGCCTTCGCCTCCTCGCTGGATCAGGGCGGTCCGATGGCGTGGACCGCCGAAGATTGTGGCTTGCTTCTCAATGCAATGAGTGGCTTTGACCCGCGTGACTCGACATCGATCGAGCGCGAGTCCGAAGATTTCACACGCACTTTGGATCAGAGCATCAAAGGTCTCAGGATCGGCGTACCAAAAGAATATTTTGGCGAAGGACTCGCCAGCGATGTCGAACAAGCGATACGCAACGCGCTTAAAGAGTACGAGAAGCTAGGCGCCACGCTGGTCGAGATTTCGCTGCCCAAGACATCGCTCTCGATTCCGGTGTACTACGTAATTGCACCGGCCGAAGCTTCGTCGAATCTGTCCCGCTTTGATGGTGTGCGTTATGGTCATCGTGCCAAGGAATACACGGACCTCAGCGACATGTACCGCAAGACCCGCTCCGAAGGTTTCGGCGATGAAGTCAAGCGCCGCATTCTGATCGGCGCCTACGTACTGTCGCATGGCTATTACGACGCTTACTATCTGCAGGCACAAAAAATCCGTCGTCTGATCGCACAAGATTTTCAACAGGCATTCACGCAGTGCGATGTGATCATGGGCCCCGTTGCGCCTACCGTTGCCTGGGATCTGGGATCCAAAGTCAACGACCCGGTCGCCAACTATCTGGCCGATATTTATACCTTGTCCACCAGTCTCGCTGGCTTGCCGGGCATGTCGATTCCGGTCGGATTTGGACAAGGCGAAAAAAATGCGCATCGGCCAGTCGGCCTGCAATTGATCGGCAATTATTTTTGCGAAGCGAAACTGCTCAATATCGCGCATCAATTTCAACTCGCGACAGACTGGCATCAGCGCCGACCAGCACAGAACACTTAACTCGTACAAAACACGCAAAACGTTCAGCAGCCAAAGGACACATCATGCAATGGGAAGTGGTGATCGGGCTTGAAACCCACACGCAGCTCGCGACAGCCTCCAAGATTTTTAGTGGCGCACCAATCGCCTTTGGTGCTGCGCCTAATACGCAAGCCTGCCCAGTAGACCTGGCCTTGCCCGGCGTGCTGCCGGTATTAAACCGCGGTGCAGTCGAACGCGCGATTCAATTCGGTCTGGCGATCGGCGCGACGATTACACCGATCTCGGTGTTCGCCCGCAAAAATTATTTTTACCCCGACCTGCCCAAGGGCTATCAGATCAGTCAGTTTGAAATTCCGGTGGTTCAGGGCGGCAGTCTGTCTTTTGTGGTTGAAAAAGACGGTAAGGCGGAAATGAAAACCGTAAACCTGACCCGCGCGCATTTGGAAGAAGATGCGGGCAAATCGCTGCACGAGGATTATCACGGTATGACCGGTATCGACCTGAACCGCGCCGGCACGCCCTTGCTGGAAATCGTCACCGAACCCGAGATGCGCAGTGCAGCCGAAGCAGTCGCCTATGCCAAGGCATTGCACTCGCTCGTGATGTGGCTGGGTATCTGTGACGGCAATATGCAGGAAGGCTCGTTCCGCTGTGACGCTAATGTGTCGGTGCGTCCAGTTGGACAAAAAGAATTCGGTACACGCTGCGAGATAAAAAATCTCAACTCTTTCCGTTTTCTGGAAGAAGCGATCAATTATGAAGTGTGTCGCCAAATCGAACTGATCGAAGATGGTGGCAGCGTCGTACAAGAAACGCGCTTGTACGACCCGGACAAAAAAGAAACCCGCTCAATGCGCAGCAAGGAAGATGCGATGGATTATCGCTACTTCCCTGATCCCGATCTGCCACCGCTGATGATTGCGCAGGAATGGATAGATCGCGTAAAAGCCTCATTACCGGAGCTGCCCGGTGCAATGCGCGAGCGCTTCGTCAATGATTATCAGCTCTCAGAATATGACGCGATGCTGTTGACCCAATCAAAAGCAATGGCCCATTTCTTTGAAGCGGTTGTCACGACTGCCGGCAAAGAACAAGCCAAGCCAGCGGCAAATTGGATGATGGGTGATGTGGCATCAACGCTGAATCGCGAAGGCATCGAAATCGGCGAGTCGCCGGTCGGTGCAGAGCAATTGTCACTGCTGCTCAAGCGCATTGCCGACGGCACGATCTCGAACAAGATTGCCAAGGAGGTCTTTGCGGCGATGTGGGAGGCGAAGTCTTCATCAGCAACACTCGCTGACGAGATCATCGAATCCAAAGGACTGAAACAAATCTCAGATACGGGTGCGCTAGAAAAAATCGTCGACGAGGTTCTGGCTGCGAACGCCAAATCGGTCGAAGAATACCGAGCCGGTAAGGAAAAAGCGTTCAACGCGCTGATCGGTCAGGCGATGAAAGCAAGTAAGGGCAAGGCCAATCCGGCGCAATTGACGGAGCTATTAAAACAGAAGTTAGGCTGAATTTTTAGAATAGACAAACGCGCGACCGCTGCCTGATACCAATTATTTAGGTACCATCAGGCAGCTCCATAGCGCTGCCGGTAGGTCTCAACCGGTCCCTTGAACTGTGCCAGCTCCGCACTTGTTCCCGGGCCGGACAGATAGGCAAACAAATCATTCAGGTTTGCAATCGGCAACACCGGCATACCGAAACTCTGCTCGACTTCCTGCACCGCCGACAATTGCGACAGCGCACCTTCAGCGCCACTCTTTTCCATACGATCCAACGCAATCAGCACCGCGCATGGCGTCGCACCCTGCGCGCGAATCATTTCCACCGACTCGCGTACCGAAGTGCCCGCCGAAATGACATCATCAATAATGACCACGCGGCCTTCAAGCTTTGCGCCGACGATGGTGCCGCCTTCGCCATGATCCTTTGCTTCCTTGCGGTTGTAAGCAAAAGGCACGTTACGGCCTTTGGATGCGAGCGCCACTGCGGTTGCCGAGGCCAGCGTGATGCCCTTGTACGCTGGACCAAACAGCATATCGAAACCCACCCCCGAATCCAGCAAGGTCTGTGCGTAAAAGTTGGCGAGCTGTCCCAACCGCGCGCCATCGTTGAACAGGCCTGCATTGAAAAAATAGGGTGATAGACGTCCCGCCTTGGTCGTGAATTCGCCGAAGCGCAGCACGCCGGCGTTGACAGAAAATTCGATGAATTGCTGGCGCAAGTTGTTCACTCAATAACCCTAAAAATGGATGGTTGAAGTCGATATTTTAACGCGGGGACCATGCCTGTCCTGATCGGTTATGCTTGCCATCAAATCGCAAGACTGTTACCAAGACATCAACATGAAAATCATCTCGGTCAATCTCAACGGCATACGCTCCGCCGCAAAAAAGAATTTTTTCGAATGGATGCGTGCGCAAGAAGCAGATTTCGTCTGCGTGCAAGAGCTAAAGGCACAAGAGGCCGACATGACAGAAGCCTTTCTCTCGCCCCATGGCTATCACGGCCATTTTCATTACGCTGAGAAGAAAGGCTATTCGGGTACCGGCATCTACTCGCGACACCAACCCGAATCCACAACGATCGGTTTCGGTAACGATGAATTCGATGCCGAGGGTCGCTATACCCAGGTCGATATCGGCAATCTGTCAGTGATTTCACTCTACTGCCCATCGGGCTCATCAAGTGATGAACGCCAGCAGGCTAAATTCCGTTTTATGGAAGCCTTCATGCCACATCTGATGAAGCTACGAAACTCTGGCCGCGAAGTGGTGATCTGCGGTGACTGGAACATCGCACACAAAGAAATCGATCTCAAGAACTGGAAGAGTAATCAGAAGAATTCCGGCTTTCTGCCTGAGGAGCGCGCATGGATGACGAGCTTGCTCGATGAAGCGGGCTGGCGCGACGTGTACCGTCTGCTGCACCCCGACACCACGGGCGATGCCTACACATGGTGGAGCAACCGTGGGCAAGCCTGGGCGAACAATGTGGGATGGCGTATCGATTATCACGTCGCCACGCCGGGCATAGCGGGTACGGCCAAGAGCGCGGCTGTATACAAGGATGAACGGTTTTCAGATCATGCGCCGCTGACGATCAGCTATGACTGGCAGCCATAGCCCGAACTATCCGAAGAACCAGTAACACACCGCTATCGACGCCAGCACACCCGCCAGATCGGCTAACAACGCGCACCCCACCGCATGCCGCACGCGCTGTATGCCCACCGAACCGAAGTACACCGCTAGTACATAAAACGTGGTCTCTGTGCTGCCCTGCATGGTGGCGGCTAGCAGCGCGGGGAAGCTGTCAACACCGTGCGTATTCATGGTGTCAATCAGCATCGCGCGGGCTGCGCTGCCTGAAAACGGCTTCACCAGTGCGGTAGGCAAAGCATCGACGAAGCGCGCATCCCACCCCGCCCAAAGTACTGCGTCACGAATCAACGCCAGCAACATATCGAGCGCACCCGAAGCACGCAACACGCCCACCGCGCATAACATCGCAACGAGATAAGGCAGTAAGTTTTTTGCGACATCGAAGCCTTCACGTGCACCCTCAATGAAAGCTTCATACACCGCTACCTTGCGCAGCACACCGGCCACAAGAAACAACAGAATGAGGCCAAACAGCACCGCATTGCCAAGCGCCGATGAGAGACTGGCCAAGGCGACCGATGAGAGAGTCAACAACAGCGCCATGAAACCACCTAGCAGCAGTGCAAAACTTAACAGCCATCCAAGTACCACCGGATCACGCCAGCGCAAACGCTGCATGAAGACCACGGCAAAAAATCCGGCGAGCGTAGAAGCGGTCGTAGCCAACAAAATGGGCAGAAAAACCAAGGTGGGATCGGGTGCGCCCTGCTGCGCGCGATACATAAAAATCGAAACAGGCAAGAGTGTCAGTGAAGACGCATTGAGCACGAGGAAAAGAATTTGTGCGTTACTGGCCCGCTCGGGTTCAGGGTTAAGCGACTGCAGCTCGCGCATCGCTTTCAAACCTATGGGTGTGGCTGCGTTATCGAGACCCAGCGCATTCGCGGTGAAATTCATGGTGATCAGACCGAGTGCCGGATGACCGGCGGGCACTTCGGGCATCAGCCGCGCAAATAGCGGCGACAAAAAACGGGCGAGGCGTTCAACGAGTCCGGCTTTTTCTGCAACCTGCAAAAAGCCCAGCCAGAGCGTGAGCGTGCCGAACAATAGGATCATTACTTCGACGGACAACCGGGCCATCGCAAACAAACTCTCGACCATCGCTGCGAAGACGGCGGGGTCGCCCACGACAAGCCAGCGCCAGAGCGCGCTGGCTGCAGCCAGAAAGAAGAAGCTTAGCCAGAGAAAATTA
>CANKWG010000142.1 GCA_947487325.1 Oxalobacteraceae bacterium
GCCTGCGCCCATAAAGGCGAGGGTGGCCACCAGTGAGCGCGGTGACAGACGGGACAAACCACAAACACCATGACCGCTGGTGCAGCCCGCGCCGTAGCGTGTGCCGATACCGACCAGAAGCCCCGCGATTACCAGCACCTCGGTATTGGCTTCGATCGTTGCCGTGAGTGGACCGGTCAGGGCAACAATGGCAGCGGGCGCGGCAACCAGACCGAGCAGAAAGGCGATCCGCCAGAGCATGTCGCCCGGCTTGCGACTCAATAGCCCACCGAGGATGCCGCTGATGCCCGCGATGCGGCCATTCGCCAAAATGAACAAGGCAGAAGAAACACCAATCAAGACGCCGCCCAAGAGCGACATACCGGGTGTGAAATGGATCCAGTCAATGGTCATGCAGAGTCTCCTTCGGGTGAGGCGCAGTATTGCTGATAGAGCACCGCTAGTACGGCAAGTACGGTGTCACTGGTGATGCGATAAAAAATCTGTTTGCCTTCGCGCCGCGTTTCAACGAGCGCTTCGTCGCGCAGCACGGCCAGCTGCTGCGAGAGCGTGGGTTGCTGTATATCAAGCAGCTCCTCCAGCTCGCCCACACGGCGCTCGCCCTGAGCCAGCTGGCAGAGCAGCATCAGGCGATCCGGGTTGGACATGACCCGCATGAGCGAACAGGCTTGATTGGCGGCTGTCCGCATGGCGGGGAGATCAAAGTCGATGGTTGAGGACATGGTGTCGTGTTTCAGAAAGCGGGGAACCGAAACAATATACATGAAAACAAACTATAAAACAATAAACTATAAAATTACCAAGTGATGTGGCAAGCCATGGCTAGCCTCCCGCCAGGTCGGATATCAGACTTTCTGCAAAATGATTTCCCTTGCTCAAGGTTTCCCTAGACAAACATGGTGATATCCGTAAAATGAGATTGTACTTGTCATTCAATTTTAATAACTGGTAGTACTCGGTTGTTATTTTTTGGTAATAAAATTTATAAAAATCACCTCTCAATACGGAGAACAGCAATGCGTTTAATGCCAGCACTGCTCGTCGCCATGGCGGCAGCAAGCGTCGGTCAGTTCGCTTTTGCGGACACGGCTGATGTCAAGACCCAGACCATCGTCGAAGTCAAAAAGAAGGGCGCTCACTGCGAGCAAGATCCTAACTGCTTCAACCGTTACCATCCGGCCATTAAGCCGGTGGCACGTGCAAAGCCGGGCGATCTGATCGTCGTTCACACACGTGACGCGCTGGATTCGAAACTGAACATCAAATCGCAGCCGAAAGACGTTACTGCGATTGACGTCAACCTGATCCACCCAATGACGGGTCCGATCTACATCGAAGGCGCAAAGCGCGGCGATGTGCTGGCAATCAAACTGATCGACATCAACCCGAATGAATATGGTTACACCACCATCATTCCAGGTTTCGGTTTTCTGCCTGACATGTTCACCAAGCCCTTCGTCGCAAACTGGAAGCTGAATCGTCGTGAAGCAGTGTCTGAGCAAGTGCCAGGCGTTCGCATTCCGATGAATGGTTTCATGGGTTCCGTTGGCGTCTTGCCAGGCGAGCCTGAAGTCGAGAAGTGGCTTGCTCGCGAAGCTCAGTTGGGTAAGGCCGGCGGCGTTGCATTGCCACCTGAGCCAACCAGCGCACGTCCTGCAGAAATCTGCGGTCCTAAAGGTAGCCACAAAGACAAATGCCTGCGCACCATCCCACCGCGTGAAAACGGCGGCAACATGGACGTCAAGCAAATGGTCGAAGGCACCACACTGCTGTTGCCATGCTTCATCGACGGCTGCGGCTTTTTCATCGGCGACGTGCACTTCGCACAGGGCGACGGTGAAGTGGCAGGTACCGCGATCGAAATGGGCGCCGTCGTGACTGTGCAGACTGAAATCCGCAAAGGCATGGCATCCGTTGTGAAGCAGCCGCATTTCGAAGGTGGTTCGCAGCTCAAGAAACTCGAGCCAGACAGCTTCCACGCGACTGTTGGCTATCCTCTGAAGAACGCCGGTGAAGTGCCACCACAGTGGACATATCTGGACAGCGCAAAAATCAAGCCGCTGACCAACCTGTCCAACGACGTGACACTCGCAGCACGTAACTCGCTGATTCAGATGCTCGACTGGCTGCAAGCCACTAAAGGTCTGAGCAAAGAGCAGGCGTTTGTTGTTACCAGCGTCGCTTGCGATCTGCGTATCAGCAACGTGGTTGACGTACCTAACTACGCGGTCACCACGATCTGCCCAACAGAAATCTTCGGCAAGAAGTAATTTCTGCAGTTTTGAGGTACAAAGAAGAGCGAGGATTTTCCTCGCTCTTTTTTTTAGGTAGGCAATGTCTTTCGTTGTTCACCCAATGAATTGACAGTGATAAGTACGACGCTGCTTCAGCGTTTCCTCAGGATGAACCATGCAAAGAAGACGATTTATCGGTAGTGCCGTAGCGGCGCTCGCAGCCGGGCTCTGGCCAGTAGCACAAGCACTCGCACACACGCCCTATGCGCAATGGGATGTTTTCCGCAAAAGAAATTTGCAGATACTGACATCACACAGCGACCTGCCCGGCGATACTATCGGCGATGAGTGGGTCGATTTTCTGGACAAAAAATTACCGCTATCGCGCGCCATGGTGAGTCGTGCACGCGATGTAGGCCGGGTGGCCAGTCTGCTCAAAACAGATCAATCGAAGCTGGCGGTGCTCTCCTATCAGCACGCACAAGCGATCATGAAGGCGGCCGCACCTTTTGAAGATTACCCCGATATGCCGCTGCAGATCATGCTCGATAATGGCACGCATGTATTGGTCGCGCGTGATGATCTCCCTCTACATCATGGATTTCTTATTACAGCGACGCTGCTGGAGGCCGCGGGCCCGATGCATTTGACGGTGCCCCTGAAAGGCAAGTTCGATATGAAAGTGCATCCCGGTGCGCGCGCTGCAGCACTCGGTGAGAAAGTTGAGTTACCTGTTTCGGAAGCCAAGTAATGCAAGACATGTCGTTACCGCGCTTGTTAAAAGGTATGCGCACAGGATCTCTCTTGGTGGGTTTGCTATTCTCGGCGATGAGTGTAGAGGCACACGATGCCATCAGTGCCGATGCACGCAAGGTCTACCTATCCCGACTGGATGAATTGACGCGTACTGCCCAGGGCAACGGCCCATCTCCAGCCAGAGCCAATGCCTGGCTGGAGATGGGCAAAATTCTTGATGAAATACGCGGACTGCTGAACGAAGACATCATCAGTCACGGCAAGACGCAAGGTCTTGAGACTTCCGTGTTGGTCAATATGCTCAATGCGTCGGCGAATAAACTTCAGTTATCACCTCAGACGCGTTTGTATCTATCTGATCCCCGGCCTTATCGCGAATCACTCGCGCTGGACCCGCGCGGGAAGCAGGCGACGCTTGCCCGCTTCCTGTTATTGAAACATCACTTCTATGACAGCTTTGTCGATAACCCGCTTAAACCCATCAATCAAAGCAAGGAAAGCTTGCTTGAGATGATAGGTTTTGGTGAAAGTCTGTTGACGCTGCGTGATCCTGCCATTGATAGCGAAGAGGTGCATTTCATACTGGGTATTCATTATTTGCAGGCACTTGATTCGAGTGCCTTACCCAAGACGAAATGCCAAGCTCGTGTTGCTGAAATATTGAAAAAATTTCGCAGTCAGTGGCCTTCGAGCCTGAAGCTGGCCACCCTTGAAGCCTTGTCATCGCCATGATCCTGTTACGGCAGTTATGCCACGCTCTGCTTTTTACTTTGCTGTTGCCATTGACGGCAGCTGCGCATCAGTCCGGCAATAGCTATCTGCGTATCAGCAGCACTGAGACGGGTGTGTCGGTGCAGATTGATTTTGCTGTCCGCGATCTGAACAGCTTGTTACAGATACCCCCTGCACAGCAAAAAGAAATCCGTCGGCACGAACTCGAAGAACTGCGTGACAGACTTGCGGCGCTTGTGGGTGAGTCGCTGACGCTAGAGGCGGATGGTGATCCACTGTCGCTGACCTTTCAGTCACAGGAAGTCACGGTACATAACGATGGGCTGTATGTTCGTCAGACACATACTACGGCGGCATTGCCATCCAGTGCCGCTTATCTGTTGGTGCGTTATGGCTTTTTCAACGAAGAAGAAAAAGTCGCACGCGCTTTCCTGAAGCTCAACAGTGGACCGCTGGAATCGACCTCAGTGCTTGATCCGCGACATGCGGTGCAGCGTTTGCCCCTGCGCGAGATCGCGCTGGCCGAAGCCCTATGGACTTATGCCCGCGAGGGCGCCTTGCATATCTGGAGTGGTCCCGATCATCTGCTGTTCCTGTTGTGCTTGCTGCTGCCTGGTCTGGGTCTGGCAGCAGCGCGGGGAGCAGCCTCGTCGTCGGAATCGACAGCATCGAATGCGCCAGCGGCATCAGCCACATCGGCGTCTTCAGCGGACTCGGGTTTGCGCGCAGTCGGTATCTATGCGCTCAAAGTGGTCACAGCGTTTACCCTCTCGCACTCCATCACGCTGGCAGCAGCAGCACTCGACTGGATTACCTTGCCGGACAAACTGATCGAATCCGCGATTGAGGCTTCTATCATCGCGTCCGCATTACTCAATCTGCGTGGCGGCGAGGGTAGACAGTCGTGGAAACTCGCGCTGGGTTTTGGTTTGATTCACGGGATGGGCTTTGCGAACGGGCTGCGTGAGTTAGGTCTGTCCTCGTCACATTTCATCGAAACGCTGGTGGCATTCAATCTGGGTGTGGAGTTTGGTCAGCTGGTCGTTGTGCTGGTGGCTGGCTTGCTGCTCTGGCCGGTTCTGAGTAATGAGCGCGTGGTCAAACTGATTCAGCGCTGGGGGTCGATCGGTATTTTGCTGATGGCTTGTGTTTGGTTGGCGGAGCGGGTGTTGGGGTAGGGTGAGCTCGAAGACAGCGTCAATAAGGATTTCGGCGTGAGCTCACTTCTGTTCGGAAGAATTTTTTTTGACGCGAATGTCTTGATCGCGACTTACTTCTTGAATTCATTAATTCGAATTCACAAGTAAGAATTTTTTCAGGTATTCAATGAAAGACACTGGATCCCCCCTTGCAGGGCGCGCCATGGCGAGTACGCCATGACCGTTGCGCGGGCAGACCGCATGCGGTCTGAAATCCCCGCTCCACCTTTCGCCGGGAGCGAGTGGGGATTTCGGATCGCGTGCGATCCGCCCACGCAGCAGTCATCACATGCAAGTGATGACGGTAGTTGTTGCGGCGACTGAAAAACTCCCAACGTCATCACATGCAAGTGATGACGTTTTAAGCTCTGTTGGCCTCAAAACTGTCATACCGGCGCAGGCCGGTATCCAGTGTCGTTGCTTCACCGAAGGACAATAACTCAGCCACCCATCACGTCTTCGACAGCGCCTGATGAATATCCCAAAGAATGTCATCCACCGATTCAATACCCACTGCCAAACGGATCAGATCAGGTGGCACACCGGCGGCGATCTGCTGTTCTTCCGACAGCTGGCGGTGCGTAGTCGATGCAGGGTGAATCACCAGCGTCTTAGCGTCACCAATGTTGGCCAGATGCGATAGAAACTCCACATTTTCGATGAACTTTTGGCCCGCCGCAGCGCCGCCTTTTACACCAAATGACAAGACAGCACCTGCACCTTTGGGCAGATATTTTTTGGCGAGTTCGTGGTACTTGTTGTTCGTCAGTCCCGGATAATTCACCCACGATACCTTGGGATGCGAGGACAGATGCTCAGCGATTTTCAGCGTATTGCTGCAATGGCGTTCCATACGCAGGTGCAGCGTCTCCACGCCTTGCAGCAGCA
>CANKWG010000143.1 GCA_947487325.1 Oxalobacteraceae bacterium
TACCATCGTAGCCAGAGATCAGGCCACACATTGCGATGCGCCCGTAGGGGTTCATTCGTGCCAGTACCGAATCCATCACCACCCCACCAACGTTTTCGAACAAGCAGTCAATACCATTGGGCGCGGCTGCCTTGACATCTTTGAACAGATTCCCACCTTTGTAATCGATGCAGGCATCGAAGCCGAGCGTGTTGACCACGTAGTCACATTTCTCCTTGCCACCGGCAATGCCCACCACGCGACAGCCACGCATGCGAGCCAACTGTCCCACCACACTGCCGACCGCGCCACTGGCTGCCGACACGGCGACGGTATCGCCAGCTTTCGGCGCCATGATTTGCGTCAGGCCGTACCACGCAGTCATGCCCGGCATGCCCACCGCACCCAGATAGGCCGACAGCGGTATATGGGTGGTGTCGACTGTTTTCAACATGCTGCCATCGGACACCGCCACTTCACTCCAGCCGAGCATGCCAACCACCTTGTCGCCGACTGAAAATTTCGGATTCTTGGTGGCGATGACTTCACCCGCAGTACCACCGATCATTACCTCATCGAGTGCCTGAGGGGCTGCATAGCTTTTCACGTCTTCCATGCGCATACGCATATACGGATCAAGCGACAAATAGTGATTGCGAACGAGCACCTGGCCATCACTAATGTCGGGCACCGGTACGGTCTCAAGACGGAAGTTGTCGGTACTGACCACGCCTTTGGGACGTGAAGCGAGGACGATGCGTTGGAAGTTATTCATAGGGTTCTCCGGTTTATATTCGGTTGGCTACGTCGAGACGTTTGAGGTATTTGAAAGTCCCCAGCGCCTTTGCGACCAGTTGGTCATTGTCATGCAGTTCGGCTTCGCAAAAGCACATCGTGGTCGATCGGTGAAATGCATGACCACTTGCGATCAGACGGCGACCGGGCGAACCTGCCGGTTGTAAAAAACTAGTTTTCATTTCAACGGTCACGCCCGCGCGCGACTCCGGATCCAGCGAACGACCTGCCATCGCCATCACCACATCCAGCATTGTCATGATCACGCCGCCATGCGTGACGCGCCAGCTGTTCATGTGACGCTCCGACAGATCGAGCGCGATCTGGGCGCGGCCATCCGCCATGCCCAAAAACTCCACACCCAAATCGGTGAGAAACGGTATCTCGACCGGGAAAGCCTGCTGGGTCATCAGCTAAGAACCGCAGATACGCCACCATCAACCGCCAGCGTCTGGCCAGTAATGTGTTTGCCCGCATTTGAAGCGAACAACAAGGCAGCACCCTTCAGATCTTCATCGTCACCCAAACGACGCAAGGGCGCGCGTTCTGCCATTTCTTCTGAGCCCAGTTTTTCGAGCAAGCCACGTGTCATTTTTGAAGGAAAGAAACCGGGAGCAATCGCATTGACTGTGATGCCATACTGACCCCACTCACCTGCCAAAGTACGCGTGAAGTTGATGACAGCGGCCTTAGAGGTGTTGTAGGCGATCGTTTGCATACCCGAAGCGCCATTGCCTCCCAGACCAGCAATCGAGGCAACACTAATGATGCGGCCCGAGCGACGCGGAATCATCGACTGCTTACCGATCGCTTGTGAGAGCAGAAAAATACTGCGCACGTTCAGATTCATGACCTTGTCCCATGCCTCCAGCGGATGATCCTCGGCGGGCGATCCCCAGGTCGCGCCGGCATTGTTGACCAGAATATCGACATGGCCGAGATGACCAAGCGCCGATGCGACAAAGGCCGGTATCGTCTCTGCTTTGCCAAGGTCAGCCGCCATCGCGGTTGCGGCAATCCCCATTTTTTTCAGATGGGCGACAGCCTCGTCGAGCTCATCTTGTTTGCGCGAAGTGATCACCAGTGACGCACCCTGCTCTCCCAGCGCCTCGGCAATTTGCAGACCGAGTCCGCGTGAACCGCCGGTAATGACCGCTGTCTTGCCCTTCAAATCAAATAATTGCTGAATGCTGTGCATCTAATGTCTCCTTAGTTCACTTCGTAGTCCATGCATTGCCGGGCTTCGCGTACTGCGCCGACAAAGGGCTTGAGCGCAACGTGCTGGGGATGGTTTTGATAAGCATCCAGCGCAGCCATCGATTCAAATTCTGAATAGAGCAACACGTCATAGGTCGCCTCCATGCCTTCTTGCGCCAGTGCGACTTCAAACGCACCCATACCGGGCACGATGTTGGCACAAGCTTCAAGTAAAGTTTTCATTTTGGCGGCATTAGTCGCTTTGTCAGCCCCTTCTGCATGCGCTTTCAATTGCCACATCACGATATGTTTGATCATACAAATCTCATGATTAAAACCAGTTGTCCTGCATGTGCAGGGTTGTGACATCCAATGCAGCGAGCAAGTCGAGTTGAGCATCAACGCGCGGCAACTCCCATCTGAAAAACCACTGACAGGCCTGTAACTTACCCGCATAAAAATCAACATCCGTCTGAACCGCCCGACGTGCCGCGATCGCTTGCTCCATCCAGATCCAAGCCATCACCAGATGACCGAACGCTTCCAGATACACACTTGCGTTGGCAAGGGTCAACTCTGGATCGCCTGCCTGATGCAGCAATGCCGTTACCTGTTCCAACCTGTCCCAACGCGAGGCGAGCGCTGTCACCAGAGCGGGATCATCACAGCGTGCGAGTGTGTCGCAAATTTTTGTACTGAGCAGAGCCAGGGCCGCGCCTTGCTGCATCACGACCTTACGCCCCAGCAGATCCAGTGCCTGAATGCCGTGCGTACCTTCGTGAATTGGATTCAGACGATTGTCGCGGTAGAGTTGCTCAACGTCGTACTCACGCGTGTAGCCATAGCCGCCATGCACTTGAATGGCGAGATTGTTCGCCTCCAGACACCATTGTGATGGCCAGGATTTTGCGATGGGTGTAAGTATGTCCAGCAGCAGCGTGGCTTGCGCACGCGCTGCAGCGTCGTCAGCTGTCTTTTCATCATCGACCAGACGCGCGCAATAAAGAATGAGCGCAAGTCCGCCCTCGACGTAGGTTTTTTGCGCAAGCAGCATGCGTCTGACATCCGTATGCGCAATGATGGGGATTTGTGGCCTCGAAGGATCCTTATCGGCAGCGCGGCGTCCCTGCGGTCGATTGCGCGCGTAATCAAGCGATTTCAGATAGCCTGAATAGCCCAGCATCACAGCGCCCAGACCGACGCCGATGCGCGCCTCGTTCATCATGTTGAACATCGCAGCGAGTCCTTGGTGCAGTGTCCCGACCAGATAACCGATAGCACCCGCTTGTCCGCCCGGTTGAAATTTACCTTCGCCGAAATTGAGCAAGCAATTGGCGGTACCGCGATAACCCATCTTGTGATTGAGGCCGGCCAAAGCGACATCATTGCGCTCACCCAAACTGCCGTCTTCATTCGCCAGCCATTTGGGTACGATGAAGAGTGAAATACCTTTCACGCCGGGGATCAGTTTGCCATCGGGACCGGGGACTTTGGCGAGTACCAGATGAATGATGTTTTCCGAGAGCTCATGGTCACCGCCCGAGATCCACATCTTGTTACCGTGCAAACGGAAACTGCCATCGGCCGTAGGCTCTGCGCGCGTGACGATATCGGACAAGCTTGAGCCTGCCTGCGGTTCCGACAAACACATGGTGCCAAAAAAGCGACCCGCCAGCATGGGACGAACGAAACGTTCAATTTGCTCAGGCGATCCACACTTGAGCAAAGTGTTTGCATTACCGATGGTGAGAAAGGGATACGCCGAGGTGCTGACATTCGCCCCCTTGAACCAGGCAAAGCCAGCCTTCTCGATCACGCAAGGCAGCTGCATCCCGCCGAAGGATTCGTCTTGTCCAGCTGCCATCAGGCCGGCTTCACAAAACGCTTTGAGCGCTAAGCCAACTTCGGGAATGATTTTGACGCGATCCCCATCGAAATGGGGTTCATTTTGATCTGCTTTTTTGTTATGGGTGGCAAACTGTTCTGTCGCGATCTGTTCGCACAAATCGAGCACCGCATCAAAGGTCTCTCGACTGTGCTCAGCAAATCGCGGGCGTCGAGTGAGCGAACTGACATCCAGCCATTCGTACAAAAGAAAGTCCAGGTCGCGCCTGGACAAAATCTGCGAGCTCATGGCTGGCGTGGAGACAGCGGGTCAGGCGACCTCAAACGACCTCGAACAAACCGGCCGCACCCTGACCACCGCCGATACACATCGTGACAACCACGTATTTGGCGCCGCGCCGCTTGCCTTCGATGAGCGCATGGCCAGTCAGTCGCGCACCGGAGACGCCATAGGGGTGACCGACCGCAATGGCGCCGCCATTGACATTGAGCCTGTCCATAGGAATGCCCAGCGTATCAGCGCAATAGAGTACCTGCACAGCAAAAGCTTCATTGAGTTCCCACAGGCCGATGTCTTCGACCTTCAGTCCCGCTTTTTTCAGCAGCTTAGGTATCGCGAACACAGGACCGATACCCATCTCATCCGGCTCGCATCCGGCCACAGCAAAACCTCGGAAAATTCCCAGCGGCGTTTTACCCGCTGCGGCAGCCGCTTTGTCGCTCATCACGATGGCCACCGATGCGCCGTCCGAAAACTGACTCGCATTACCCGCAGCGATCACACCACCGGGAATCGCGGTACGAATTTGTGACACGCCTTCGTAGGTCGTGTCAGCACGAATGCCCTCATCGGCGGTTGCAGTGACTTCGCGTGTGACAATTTGACCTGTCTCTTTGTCAGCGACCGCCATGGTGGTCTTGACCGCAATGATCTCGTCATCGAACTTGCCCGCAGCACGCGCAGCGGCGGCGCGTTGCTGGCTCTGCACACCGTATTGATCCTGACGTTCGCGGCTAATGTTGTAACGCTTGGCCACGGTTTCTGCCGTCTGCAACATGGGCCAGTAAATTTCCGGCTTGTGCTCGGCAAGCCAGCTGTCGGACACCATGTGCGTATTCATTTCATTCTGAACGCAGGAGATCGATTCCACACCGCCCGCGGCGTAAATATCGCCCTCACCCGCGATCACGCGCTGCGCCGCAGTGGCGATGGTCTGCAGACCAGAAGAGCAGAAGCGATTGATGGTCATGCCAGAGGTGGTGATTGGGCAGCCGCCGCGCAATGCAATCTGGCGCGCGATATTGAAGCCGGTCGCGCCCTCGGGGTTCGCGCATCCAATAATCACGTCCTCAACCTGCGCCGAATCAATGCCAGCACGCGCAATAGCAGCCTCAAGCGCTGCGCCACCCAGCGTTGCGCCATGCGTCATGTTGAAAGCGCCTTTCCATGATTTTGTCAGGGGCGTGCGGGCAGTCGATACGATGACGGCGTCGGTCATGAGAGTCTCCAGGGTGTATTTGATGAATTAGGACGGCGAAGGCGAGCGAATGAGAATAGCATAACTCTCCGCACGACCGTTCTTTTATCGGGTAATGGCCGTAAGTTTTTGTAAGTTTAAAGCAAGGCAGCCGTAAGTTTGAGTGCCTACACTCGGGCAGCCTGAAGCGCCTTGCATGCGCCATCAGCGATATCAAAATACTAAGGAGACATCAATGGCCACTGCTCAGGCGCCATCCACTAGCATCACTGCTGAAGAACGCAAGGTTATCTTTGCCTCTTCGCTTGGTACCGTATTTGAATGGTATGACTTTTACTTGTACGGTTCACTCGCTGCCATCATTGCGAAACAGTTTTTTGCGGGCACGGACCCGACCACCGCATTCATTTTTGCGCTGCTAGCGTTTGCTGCAGGCTTTCTGGTGCGGCCATTCGGCGCGATCGTGTTCGGTCGTTTGGGTGACATGGTGGGTCGTAAGTACACGTTCTTG
>CANKWG010000144.1 GCA_947487325.1 Oxalobacteraceae bacterium
CGCTGGTGGGCGAGGTCATCGAAGAAGAGGGTAGCTCGGACAACGGCATGATCATGGATTTTTCTGATGTCAAGGCGCTGGCTAAAACCCATTTAGTGGATGTCTGGGATCACGCGTTTCTGGTCTATGCGAAGGACACCGCGGTGCGCAGTTTTCTAGCCACCATTCCTGACCACAAGACAGTCGTTATCGACAAGATACCGACGGTGGAAAATCTGGCGCGCACGGCATTTGATACCCTGCGTACCGTTTATAACGATCGCTACGGCACAGGTTTGCGGCTGCATAAGCTGGTGTTGCATGAAACGCCGAATTGCTGGGCAGAGATTACTGACCCCTGACCCCTGACCCCTGAACATGAGTGACGAGTACTTCATGCGCATGGCGCTAGCTGCCGCCAGTCAGGCGAAGGCCCTGGGCGAGGTACCGGTTGGTGCTGTGCTAGTTCGTGAAGGTGAAGTGATTGCGACAGGCTTCAATCAGCCGATAGGACAGCATGACCCGAGTGCGCATGCAGAAATTGCCGCGCTGCGCGCCGGTGCCAAAACGCTTGCCAATTACCGAATGCCGGGTTGCACCCTGTATGTGACGCTGGAGCCTTGCGTCATGTGCGCTGGCGCGATGATGCATGCAAGGCTGGCCAGGGTGGTGTATGGTGCTTCCGATCCAAAAACCGGTGCTTGCGGCTCCATCATCAATTTATTTGGCGAGGAAAGACTCAATCATCATACGGCCGTCACCGGTGGTGTATTGAGTGATGAGTGCAGTTCTATGCTGTCTTCATTTTTTGCAGAGCGAAGGCTGCAGAGTCGGGCCGAGAAGGCATGACTCAGATTGAATGACATCCTGAGGCTAGCCACCATGACGCTGTACATAACGAATTTTGTATCGTAAGCCCATGACACAACCATCACGACATATTGCCATTGTTGCGCCCAGCGGCTATGCGGCTGATCCTGAGGCATTGGGCCGCGCCGTCAATCGATTGCAATCTCAGGGGCATCAGGTCCATGACTTCTGCAGCGCCTACGAAAAACATCAGCGCTTTGCGGCCAGTGATGCGGATCGAGTGCAACAACTGCATGATGCGGCCCGACATCCTGAGGTGGAGATCGTGATTGCTCTGCGGGGTGGTTATGGATTGTCGCGACTTCTGCCGACGATTGATTTTGGATTGCTGGCAGACAGTGGTAAACATTTTATTGGGCACAGCGATTTCACCGCCTTGCATCTGGGTTTACTGGCAAAAACTGGTGCGGTTACTTTTGCCGGACCAATGATCTGTGATGATTTCAGTCGAGCGGATATCAGTGAATTCACGGAGTCGCATTTTTGGCAATGTCTGAATGGACCGATGACGGTTGAGATTTCTGCGCTTGATAACCCCAGCGCTGATTTACAGGGAAAGTTATGGGGCGGTAATCTGTCCATGATCAACCATCTCATTGGCACGCCTTGGATGCCTGCGGTGGAGGGCGGGGTTCTCTTCATCGAAGATGTGAACGAGCATCCTTATCGTATAGAACGTATGTTGTTGCAGCTTCTGCATGCCGGTGTTTTGGCTCGCCAGAAGGCGGTGATCCTAGGGGATTTTTCGGGCTATCGCCTCAGTGAGTATGACAATGGCTATGACTTTGAAGCCATGCTCGCTGGCCTTAGAAATCTGTTGCCTGTACCCGTGCTGCAAGGACTGCCTTTTGGCCATACGCGCGACAAAATGACCCTGCCTGTGGGTGCGGTATGCCGCGTTCGGTCAGACTCGGCGAAGCTGCAGCTGGCCTTCAGCGGCTATTCCGGCCTGCGGCCATAGGTTCAGCTGTCGGCACAGACCTTCGGGCAGCGTAGCAACAAGCAGAGGGAGCCTGCGCCGATTGGGCAGCCTCAATGCTAAAATCTTGCCCTTGAATCGGTGTCCTGACGACTATGTCGTAGGCAACGAAACGCCTGGTCTTTTTCTTCCTGTCCGCATCTCTGAGGTTTCCGCAGTGCTTTCCACCGCCAATATCACCATGCAGTTCGGCCCCAAGCCGCTTTTCGAAAATATTTCAGTCAAATTCGGCGATGGCAATCGCTACGGCCTGATCGGCGCCAACGGCTGCGGCAAGTCCACCTTCATGAAAATCCTTGGTGGTGATCTTGAGCCATCCTCCGGCAACGTGATGCTCGATGCTAATGAGCGTTTGGGCAAGCTGCGTCAGGATCAGTTCGCTTTTGAAGAGATGCGTGTGCTGGATGTGGTGATGATGGGCCATACCGAAATGTGGGCAGCGATGAGTGAGCGCGATGCGATTTACGCGAACCCGGATGCGACCGACGACGATTACATGAAAGCAGCCGATCTCGAGGCGAAATTTGCGGAATACGACGGCTACACTGCCGAAGCGCGCGCCGGAGAATTGCTCTCGGGTGTAGGTATACCTACGGCACAGCACAGCGGTCAGATGAGCAGCATTGCTCCGGGCTGGAAGCTGCGAGTATTGCTGGCGCAGGCCCTGTTCTCGAATCCCGACATTCTTTTGCTGGACGAGCCGACCAACAACCTTGATATCAACACCATCCGCTGGCTCGAAGATGTGCTCAATGAGCGCAATTCGACGATGATCATCATCTCGCACGATCGCCACTTTCTCAATCAGGTCTGCACTCATATGGCGGACATGGATTACGGCACGCTGAAGGTTTATCCCGGCAACTATGATGACTACATGCTGGCCTCGTCACAGGCGCGCGCTCAGCAAATGGCCGTCAATGCCAAGGCGAAAGAAAAGATCACCGAGTTGCAGGATTTCGTGCGTCGCTTTTCGGCCAACAAGTCCAAGGCGCGTCAGGCAACGTCACGCGCCAAGCAGATAGAAAAAATCAAAGTAGAGGATGTGAAGCCCTCATCGCGGCAGAACCCGTTTGTGCGCTTTGAAATGGGTAAAAAGCTGCATCGTCTTGCGGTGGAGTCTCAGGGGATTGCCAAGTCTTACGACCGCACTCTGTTCAAGAATCTCAGTATTTCAATCGAGGCAGGCGAGAAGATCGCCATCATTGGTGAAAACGGTGCCGGCAAAACGACCTTGCTGCGTTGCCTGGGTGGAGATCTGTGCGGACTTACGCCAGATGCGGGTACCGTCAAGTGGGCGGAGAATGCGGATATTGGTTATATGCCCCAGGATCCGACCGAGGAATTTGCGGCCGACAAGACGCTCACCGATTGGATGACTGAATGGACCCGCGAAGGTGATGATGATCAGGCCGTACGCTCGATACTGGGACGCTTGTTGTTCTCTGGTGATGATGTGAAAAAAACAGTCAAGGTCTTGTCCGGTGGCGAGAAGGGTCGCATGGTGTATGGCAAGCTGATGCTGGGTCGGCATAATGTGATGCTGATGGATGAGCCGACGAATCATATGGATATGGAATCCATCGAATCACTCAACATCGCTCTGGAAAAATACGAAGGCACCCTGATATTTGTCTCACATGACCGGGAATTTGTTTCCTCGCTGGCCAATCGGATTCTTGAGATACGGCAGGGCGAGATCATCGATTTCAAGGGTAACTATGACGAGTATCTGGCGACCCAAGGCATCCAGTAATTGTTGACGCAGACTGACGAAGAAGTGACTGCCATGGAAATTAAAACCGTTGAATTTGAACGACCCTCAGGCGATGGCGCAAGTTGCGTGGCCTCAGCTTGGGCAAAGGTGCCTGAAATCTTGCAGGCGAGCGAAAAGGCTGAGCTGAAAGACAAGATACGTTGTCTTCTGAAAGAAAAACAGGCGGTGCTGGTCGCGCATTACTACGTCGATGCAGATCTGCAGGATTTGGCTGAGGAAACCGGCGGTTGTGTTTCGGATTCGCTCGAGATGGCGCGCTTCGGTCGAGATCATCCCGCAAAGACGCTGGTGGTGGCCGGTGTGCGTTTCATGGGCGAGACGGCAAAAATTCTCTCGCCCGAAAAGACTGTGCTGATGCCGGATCTGGATGCGACTTGTTCGCTGGATCTGGGTTGCCCTGCAGACGAATTCGCTGCTTTTTGCGATGCCCATCCTGATCGTACCGTGGTGGTTTATGCCAACACCAGCGCGGCAGTCAAGGCGCGTGCCGACTGGATGGTGACTTCGTCTATCGGTCTGGACATCGTCGCGCATCTACACGCGCAGGGTAAAAAAATACTCTGGGCACCTGACCGTCATCTGGGTGCGTACATCCAAAAGCAAACCGGTGCCGACATGTTGCTCTGGCAGGGTTCCTGTCTGGTGCATGATGAATTCAAAGGTGTCGAACTTGAGCTGCTACGCCAAGCGCATCCACAAGCCAAAGTGCTGGTGCATCCGGAATCCCCCGAGGCTGTTGTTGCGCAGGCGGACGTCGTGGGCTCGACGTCGCAGCTGATTGCGGCAGCGGTCGCGTTGGATGCGCCGGAATTTATCGTCGCCACCGACAACGGTATTTTGCACAAGATGCGCTCTGCAGCTCCCGGCAAGCGCTTCATCGAAGCACCGACTGCCGGTAACAGTGCGACCTGCAAGAGCTGCGCGCATTGTCCGTGGATGGCCATGAATGGTCTGCAGAATCTGGCGGATGTGCTGGAGTCGGGCCGCAATCAGATTCACGTCGATGCAGCGGTGCGCGAAAAGGCTGTCACGTGTATACAGCGCATGCTGGATTTTGCAGCTGAACGTAAAGCCAACACCCGGCCTTCGTCGGATTTGGCGGCTGAGCAAAAACTTTTCTCGGGCATCGGCCCGGCATGAGCACGCTGCGCAACCGCTTCGCACCTTTCGATGCGGCGTTGGCGGCTGCTTTTGAACAAAATATCGCCGCTGCCTTGGCGGAAGACGTCGGCGCGGGTGACTGGACTGCGCAACTGCTCCCGGAGCATGGTGTTGTGCAGGCTGGGCTGACAGTGCGCGAAGCTGCGGTGTTATGTGGTGCGCCGTGGTTTGAAGGCGTGATGAATGCGGTTGATCCACGGCTGCTTATTCATTGGCATTACGCTGAGGGTGATCAGATGCAGGCTGATACCGTAGTCTGCGAGATCACCGGGCCGGCACGTTCTCTGATGACGGCCGAGCGTGCCGCGATGAATTTTCTGCAACTGCTGTCAGGCGTTGCGACAATGACGCGCGAGTATGTGGCGCTCGTTGCGGGTACTCGTGCAGCGATTCTTGATACCCGAAAAACGGTACCGGGACTGCGTCTCGCGCAAAAATACGCAGTGCGCGTGGGTGGTGGTCAGAACCAGCGACTGGCTTTATATGACGGCATTCTGATAAAAGAGAATCACATCGCTGCTGCCGGCGGCATTGCAGCAGCGTTGCAGGCGGCGCAGACACTGCATGCCGGTGTGACGATTCAAATTGAAGTGGAAAACGCTGCTGAATTGAAAGAAGCCCTTGATGCCGGTGCAGTATCGATACTGCTGGATAATTTTTCGATTGAAGCCATGCGCGCTGCAGTGACGCTGAATGCAGGCAGAGCATTGCTCGAGGCGTCTGGCGGCATACATCGCGATGCGGTGAGAGCCATTGCAGAAACGGGTGTCGATCGCATTTCCATCGGCAGCCTGACCAAAGACATCCGGGCAGTCGATTATTCGCTTAGGGTCATCTGATCGAAGCGCGACATCACCAATTCAACAATACTTACTTGCGACTTAGGCTCGAACTGCGCTGCGGCGCGCTGGCGTGAGTACGGTAGGTAGCGCTTTTGGTAGTGTCTCGGGATAATCCAGGCTGTAGTGCAAACCGCGGCTCTCACGGCGAGACAGTGCACTGCCGACGATCAGCGATGCAACTTCGACCAGATTACGC
>CANKWG010000145.1 GCA_947487325.1 Oxalobacteraceae bacterium
AGCACTGGGCGCGAATGCGAAAGCCGTTGCTTGCGATGTGGCGAACGCTGACTCGGTGAATGCGATGGTCAAAGCATGCGTGGATACGTTTGGTGTGCCGGATATCGTCATTAACAACGCCGGTACCACGCACAAGAACCAGCCGATGCTGAATGTGGACGAAAAAACCTTTGACCGTGTTTTTAATGTCAACGTTAAATCGATTTACTTCATGACGCACGCGGTGCTGCCGCTGATGCGCGAGCGAGGCAAGGGCGGTGTGATTCTCAACGTGGGCTCGACCGCAGGCATTCGTCCTCGTCCAGGTCTCTCTTGGTACAACGCGTCCAAGGGCGCGGTCAATTTGCTGTCGAAGTCCATGGCGGTCGAACTTGCGCCGGATCGGATACGTGTCAATGCGCTGTGCCCGGTGATGGGCGCGACCGGTTTGCTGGGTGATTTCATGGGTGTGCCTGATACCCCAGAGAACCGCGCGAAGTTTGTCTCCACGATTCCACTCGGACGCTTCTGCGATCCGAAAGACATGGCCGCGGCGGCGGTGTTTCTTGGTACTGATGCTGCCGAGTTTCTGACTGGCCTTGAAATGCCGGTTGATGGTGGACGCACAATTTAACCATTTAGGCTTTCACGGAGACGCACATGAAAACCCGCGCAGCTGTTTTGCATTCGATGGAAAATCCTGCGCCCTTTGCTCAGAGCAAACCGCTGAAGATCGAAGAAATCGATCTCGATGCGCCGGGGCCGGGTGAGGTTCTGGTAAAGATGATCGCAGCGGGTCTTTGTCACTCGGACCTCTCGGTGATCAGTGGCGTACGCCCACGACCAGTACCGATGGCGCTCGGTCACGAGGCTTCCGCGCAAGTGGTGCAGGTGGGTGAGGGTGTGAGCGATCTGAAAGCCGGCGACAGGGTGGTGCTGGTTTTTGTGCCGAGTTGTGGGCATTGCATGCCCTGCATGGAAGGACGTCCTGCCTTGTGCGAACCCGGTGCTGAATCCAATGGCAAGGGTACTTTGCTTTCGGGCGAGCGTCGTCTGCATCTGGGCTCGCAGGCGGTGAATCATCATGTGGGTGTGTCGGCGTTTGCTGAGCATGCCGTTGTCTCGCGTCGCTCATGCGTGAAACTGGAACAGGATATCGATCCGGTTGAAGCCGCCCTGTTTGGTTGCGCGGTACTGACGGGTGTTGGCGCCGTAGTGAATACTGCCAAAGTGCAACCTGGCCAAACAGCAGCGGTGATAGGACTGGGCGGCGTAGGGCTCTGCGCGTTGCTGGGTGCGGTAGTGTCAGGTGCGCGCGACATTGTGGCGGTGGATCTGCATGACAGTAAACTCGCGATCGCTCGTTCACTGGGTGCAACCATCACCGTTAATGCGCGCGATCCGGACGCTGTTGCCAAAGTCAAAGAAGCCACTCAAGGTGGAGTGGACTTTGCGTTTGAAATGGCCGGTGTGATTCAAGCGATGGAAATGTCGTATCGCATGACACGCCGCGGCGGCACGACCGTCACCGCCAGTTTGCCGCATCCGCAGCACAACTGGCCGCTGCAGCAGGTGAGCCTGGTGGCAGAAGAGCGCACGGTCAAGGGAAGTTACATCGGCTCCTGCGTACCGGCACGCGATGTGCCGCGCTACATTGGCCTGTATATGGCGGGCAAATTGCCAGTCGATAAGCTGATGGGCGAGCGTATGAAGCTCGATGACATCAATGCAGCGTTTGACCGACTGGATGCGGGCGAGAGCATGCGCGATCTGGTGGTGTTCTGACGACCACTGCGAACCGAACACGCTCTCAGCAAGCCGCTTATTTTTGTGTCGTAATCACTGGCTTCGGTTTTCCCTGAGCATCCGACAGCCGATATTTAGTACGCCGGTCACCCATCAGGTCGCGCAGGTCTCGAATGCTCAGTTCAGTCACTTCATGCATGCGAATCAGCAGAGATGCTCCTACCGGTAGCGTGCGGTGACGTATTTTGCTGATCACCGGCGGGGCTACTTCGAGTGCGCGGGATAGTGCTGCATCGTTCTTGAGCTTCATACGCTCGCGCAAGGTATCGAGCAGATGGCTAGGGTCGTAGCTGGATTGCGAAGCTAGCGAGTGAGATGGTGATGTTAATCGTTGCTGTTGTTCCATGATGCTCCTCTGTCGGTCGGGTCATATAAGCGCAATGTTTCGACTGCGTATATGAAATGACCACCTTGGTGGTAGACAAGTTCCAAAAAAACATCGCTGTAATGTATTTTTCCTACATTGGCATTGATGAAAGACCTACAGAAAAGAAAAAACCGTGCAGGCCAGAGGTGCTGCACGGTTGCGGATTTAAATGCTTGCGTGATTTACTTCACAAGCAATGTGAACGGATACACATAGGCTTGCAGCGTGACGAGAATACCGACCAGCGCAGCAAGAGCGACGGAATGGAAGAACACATAACGCAGGATTTCACCTTCGTGTCCGTACCATTTGGTCGCTGTTGATGCAACCACGATGGATTGCGCGTCGATCATCTTGCCCATCACACCACCCGAGGAGTTGGCGGCAGCCATCAGCACAGGCGACAGACCCAGTTGCTCGGCAGAGGTTTTTTGCAAACCACCGAACAAGACGTTGGACGCTGTGTCGGAACCTGTCAGCGCAACACCCAGCCAGCCGAGCATTGTGCCAAAGAAAGGATAGAACATACCTGTATTCGCGAACGCTAGGCCGAGTGTGGAATCCACACCGGAATAACGCGTTAAATAGCCCAGTGCCAGCATGGCGGCGATGGTGATGAGCGAGTACTTCAGCAGTTTCAGTGTGTCCCAGTAGACGGCCAGCATTTCACGAATCTTGTAACCCATTATGAAAGCGGACGCGATACAGGCGATGAAGATGCCGGTACCCGTCGCTGATAGCCAGTTCAGCTTGAAGATGGCTTCTTCGATTTTAGGTGTTGGGGCGACAGGCGGCATTTTCTGCACGAGCATGTGCAGATTGGTCCATTCAATCTTCACAATTGAAATACCGTCGAGGAGTTTCTTCCATTCCGGAATACCCCACAGCAGAACGATCACGGAAAGAATCAACCAGGGTGTCCACGCGTCAATGATTTCCTTGCGGGTGTATTCATGTCCACCAACGGTCGGCGCGGAGGGAGTGCCTTCTTCGAAGGTGCCGCTGGCTGATGTCCAGATTTCTTTGGGTTGCCATACTTTCAGGAACAACGTCAGACAGACCATGGAAGCTACTGCGGCACCGACATCGACCAGCCATGGACCGTGAAAGTTGGAGATCAGGTATTGCGGAATTGCGAAGGCTGCGCCAGCTACCAGAACTGCGGGCCAGATGGCCAGCATGCCACGGAAGCCGCAGAAGGCCCAGATCAGCCAGAAGGGAACGATCAACGAGAACAGCGGCAGCTGACGACCGACCATGCCGGAGAGCTCAAGCATATCCAGCCCTGTCACGCCAGCCAGCGCAATGATCGGTGTGCCGAGTGCGCCGTAAGCCACAGGGGCAGTGTTCGCAATCAGGGACAAGCCCGATGCGGCCAGTGGTGCAAAACCCAGACCGATAAGCATGGCGCCCGTCACAGCGACCGGGGTACCAAAGCCACCCGCACCTTCAAAGAAGGCACCGAATGAAAAGGCGATCAGCAACAGCTGCAACCGACGATCGCCACTGATGCCAGCAATACTTTCGCGCAGGATTTTGAACTGACCTTTTCGGTCGGTTAGCTGGTAGAGAAAAATAACGTTGAGAATGATCCAACCAATGGGAAACAGACCGTAGGCAGCCCCATAGAGCGCAGAGGCCACTGCCGTGTTGACCGGCATCGTAAAGCCCCAGATGGCGACCACGAGTGCGGCCACCAAGCCCATGACGGCAGCAATGTGTGCCTTGATATGAAAAAAGGCCAGCGCCGCCAACATGACGACCACTGGAATGGCGGCAGCGAACGTCGATAGCCACACATTGTTGAACGGGTCATAAACCTGTTGCCACATGATGCATCTCCCCGTAAGTAATTGTTATTCTGCAAAACACCACATCATATTGAACAGTGGAAACCTTGTCCACGCGTTTGCCGTGGAGTGGAAGCCAGAAATGCTATGGATAGAGTGAAAAATCTTTCGATTATTTTGAAAATATTTTAAGCATGAGCTATTGGCAGCGGATTTCGATTTGAGTTGGCGCAGCAGTTCTGAGCACAGCGCTGGAGAATTCGAGGTTTGACGTCAGTTTTAGCGTCAAATGTTCGTGATTTAGTCGAATTCAGCGAGCGTTGATTGTCAAAATGATTATTTCTGGCTCGCTGAAATCTGACCAAGTAGGATCATCGCTGGTTGGTTTTTACATCACCAAATATTGCGGGAAACCCATGCGGCAAGCATCGGAAGTAGGGAGGAGAACCCGCCACCTTGCCACCGAGCGCGGCGGCTGCACGCCAGGGCCAACGCGGATCGCTGATAAATGCACGGGCCAGTGCGACCATGTCGGCCTTGCCCGCTCGAAGAATGTCTTCTGCCTGCTGTGGCTCTGTAATCAGGCCAACAGCGATCACCGGAATGCTCACTTCTTTGCGAATGGCTTCAGCAAATGACACCTGATAGCCGGGGCCCAGCGTGATTTTTTGATGCGCTGCGACGCCGCCCGAAGAGACATCAACGAAGTCTGCGCCATGCGCTTGCAGCTGGCGTGAAAACGCGATGCTCTGTTCCAGATCCCAGCCGCCTTCGGCCCAGTCGGTCGCAGAGAGACGCACACCGACCGCAATGCCGGGACCAGCCGCTTTACGCACCGCATCGAATATCGCCAAGGGCAGACGCATGCGGTTTTCTAGTGAGCCACCAAAGTCATCGGTACGTTGATTAGACAGCGGCGAAAGGAATTCATGCAGCAGATAGCCATGCGCGCAATGAACTTCGATCACATCAAAACCCAGTTCGCGCGCACGCAGGGTGGCGGCAGTGAAGTCCGCAGTAATGCGGGCAATGTCTTCTGTCGTCATTGCCTTGGGTGGCGTTTCGTCGGGCTTGTGAGGCAGCGCCGACGGTGCGATGGTTTGCCAGCCACCTTCTTGCGCGCTCATGAGTGCGCCGCCCTCCCAAGGGCGATGGCTGGATGCTTTACGGCCGGCATGGCCGAGCTGTATGGCGAGTTTGATCGGTGAGACTGCGCGAATGGCATCGACGACTCGCTTGAGTGATTGATGGTTGTCGTCGTTGTATAAACCGAGGCAGCCAGCCGTAATGCGGCCTTCGGGGCTGACTGAAGTCGCCTCGACAAAGAGCAGACCAGCGCCAGACAGCGCGAGCGACCCGAGGTGCGCCATGTGCCCGTCATTGGCGTTGCCATCGTTGCCCGAGTACTGGCACATCGGCGAAATCATGATGCGGTTGGGGAGCGTCTGGGGACCGACGGTAATCGGTGTGAATAGCAAAGGTGAGTTCATGTTGTACGTGCAGGCGGGTGAAAAACCGCCACTTTAAGTTGGCGCCGCACGTAGTATAAGGTGCCGAGGATAAAAGAGGTCTGTTCGGCTGATTGAGGGCCTCTGCATTTTAAGAAGCGATCGGACGGATCAAGCCGGACTGAGCACGTACCTGCCGGCTGATCTACGTGGGCTGCTGCTGATCTAATCAGCTTGATTTGAGCTGCAATCGCGTCGGCATAGGATGCACCTGACCGGCGTTGGACAGCGCGCTCTGCTTCATCATCAGATGATCTTTTTCTTGCTGCTCGGCGACATACGACAGATAGCGCATGCAAGATACGCGCAGGAAGGAAGAGAGATTATCGACGCG
>CANKWG010000146.1 GCA_947487325.1 Oxalobacteraceae bacterium
GCGGGGCCGCACCTTCGTCAATAAGTACCTGATCATTGACGAAGCCCAGAACCTGACGCCGAAACAAATGAAGACGCTAGTCACGCGGGCTGGTCCGGGTACCAAGATCGTTTGCCTTGGCAATATCGCCCAGATTGATACGCCTTATCTGACCGAAGGTTCCAGCGGTCTTACCTATGTGGTGGATCGGTTCAAGGGCTGGGGTCACAGTGGCCATGTCACGCTCGCGCGTGGCGAGCGTTCAAGGTTGGCCGATCACGCGAGTGATGTCTTGTAAAGAATCACAAGACACTTACAGCAACTGCTGACCTAACCACCACGCGATTGCCGCCATAAATGCTGAAGCAGGGATCGTGAAGATCCATGCCCAGACGATATTGCTTGCAAGGCCCCAGCGAACCGCCGACAATTTGCGCGATGAGCCCACGCCGACAATGGCGCCGGTGATGGTGTGCGTCGTGGAAACCGGAATGCCCATGGCGGTGGCGAGGAATAAGGTGATGGCACCGCCCGTCTCTGCGCAAAATCCACCGACGGGTTTGAGCTTGGTAATTCTTTGACCCATGGTCTTGACGATACGCCAGCCACCAAACAAGGTGCCCAAACCGATGGCGGCGTAGCAGGAGATAATTACCCACCACGGAAGCGGATCCGAGGCCGCGCTAAAGCCCGCTGCGATCAGCAGCATCCAAATAATGCCCATGGTTTTTTGCGCATCATTGCCACCATGACCCAGGCTGTACATGGATGCCGAGATCAACTGCATGCGCCGAAACCATCGATCAATGCGTTGTGGTGTGCTTCTCACAAAGAGCCATGAGACCAGCAGCATCATCATGGATCCAAACAAAAAACCCAGCAGCGGCGAGAGCACGATAAAGCTGATCGTTTTGATCAGGCCGCTGGATATCAGTGCGCCTGTTCCTGCCTTGGCCACCGCTGCACCAATCAAACCACCAATGAGCGCGTGCGAAGATGACGAAGGAATGCCGTAAATCCAAGTCACCAGATTCCAGGCAATCGCACCCACCAGCGCACCAAACACGACATAGTGATCGACTATGGCCGGATCGATGGTCCCCTTGCCGACGGTGGTCGCTACATTCAGCTGAAAAACGAGAATGGCGATGACATTAAAGAACGCTGCTAGCAAGACCGCATTTTGCGGTTTGAGTACGCCAGTTGAGACAACGGTGGCAATCGCATTCGCAGCATCATGAAATCCGTTCATGAAGTCGAACAGCAGAGCGAGCACAATCAGGAAACCGAGCACATAGATACTGATGTTTAAAGTCTGCATGGCTCTGAATCAAGCATTCTCGACAATAATACCCTCGACGATGTTGGCCACATCCTCGCAACAATCTGTCACAGTTTCGAGAATTTCGTAAATCGCTTTGAGTTTGATGAGATTGCGTACATCAGGTTCTTCACGGAAGAGCTTGGACATGGCTGCACGCATCACATGATCTGCATCGGATTCGAGCCGATCTATTTCAGCGCAAATGTTCAGTATTTCGCGCGCGTTATTCATGTTGCTCAGCAAAGAGACACTGGCCAGCACTTTTTCACAGCAGGTTTGGCAAAGCTCGGCTAGTCGCTTGGCCTCAGGGGTGATTTGCTTGATATCGTAGAGCCATATCGTCTGACCCACATCCTCCATCAAATCAAGGATGTCATCCATGCGAGTGATGAGTTTATGAATATCATCGCGATCCAGCGGCGTGATGAAAGTCTTGTGTAGCATCTCAAGCGTGGTGTGCGTGACTTTGTCGGCCTGCTTTTCAATGGTCTCGATCGCATGCACACGATGCTCAAGATCATCAAAATTAGTCATCAGCGATACGAGTTCTTTTCCACCTTTGACACAAAGCTCAGCGTGTTGAATGAAAAGATCAAAGAATTTGCCTTCGGCAGGCATCAAACGTCCAAACATTGTCTTCTTGCTCCTTTGAATTCCACCGTCTCTATACAGGCTTATTCACTGCTGGTGTAGGGTGAGGAGCTACCTGTATAGTTTTCAAATTTTGTGTACTGCCCAATGAAGGTCATTCGGACTTTGCCAATGGGACCGTTACGCTGCTTGCTGATAATGATTTCAGCGGTACCTTTGTCGGGCGAATCAGGGTTGTAGACTTCATCGCGATAGATGAACAAAATCAGGTCGGCATCTTGCTCGATGGCGCCGGACTCTCGCAAATCCGACATCACCGGCCGCTTGTCGGGTCGCTGTTCCAGCGATCGGTTTAGCTGTGATAAGGCAATCACTGGACAATTCAACTCCTTAGCTAATCCTTTGAGATTGCGCGATATTTCCGAAATCTCGGTCGCCCGGTTCTCGCCCGGCGAATTGGCGGACATCAACTGAAGGTAGTCAACGATGATGAGGCCCAGCTTGCCGCAAGTGCGTGACAGCCTGCGCGAACGGGCACGCAACTCGATGGAATTCAGGGCAGGCGTCTCGTCGATATAGATCTGCGCATCATTCATCTTCTGAATGGCATGCGTTAGTCGCGGCCAGTCTTCATCATTCAGGCGACCAGTCTTCAGGCGATGCTGATCGAGACGACCGACCGATCCCAGCATACGCATCGCCAGCTGAGTGCCGCCCATCTCCATGGAGAAAATCGCGACAGGTAAACCGCTCTCCACTGCCACGGTTTCACCGATATTGACGGAAAACGCGGTCTTACCCATGGAGGGTCGTCCTGCAACGATGATGAGATCACCAGGTTGCAGGCCCGAGGTCATGCGATCAAGATCAACGAAACCAGTGGGCACACCGGTTATATCGTTTTGATTGTCACGGTTGTAGAGTTCATCAATGCGCTCGACCACCTGTGTCAGCAGTGGCTGGATTTCCTGAAAGCCTTGAGATCCGCGCGCACCCTCTTCGGCAATCGAAAAAATCTTGGACTCAGCTTCATCCAGCATTTGCTTGACTTCTTTACCCTGCGGATTGAATGCCGCACTGGTAATTTCATCAGAGACCGTAATCAATTTTCGCAGGACACCACGATCGCGAACAATCTCTGCATAGCGGCGAATGTTGGCGGCAGACGGCGTGTTTTGAGCCAGTGCGTTGAGGTAGGTAATACCACCAGCATCTTCGGCCTTGGCCGCTGACGTCAAAGAATCAAATACGGTAATGACATCCGCAGGACGCGACGCATTGATGAGCTTGACGATATGCTGAAAAATCAGACGGTGGTCAAAACGATAAAAATCGTCGGCGCTGACCATGTCCGCGATTTTGTCCCACGCGGCATTATCAAGCAGTAAACCACCCAAGACCGACTGCTCCGCCTCAATGGAATGTGGCGGTACGCGCAGGGACTCAATTTGCGGATCAACGCGGTTATTCATAGGGTCTGATTATACCTGTTAGGCCAGCCGCCCCGCGCGCAGAGGGTGTGCAGCAAAGGGGTATATCTGCCCCATTGCAAGCTCCATTACGAGACTAAAAAGTGCAAAAAAAATGCCGGGATAACCCGGCATTTCTTGAGGGAGCGCGTACTGAATCAAGCTTGCTCGCCAATAACAGCCACGTTGATTTCCACAACGACATCGGTGTGCAGTGCCACTGTCAGCGAATGATCGCCTGTGGTCTTGAGCGGACCTTGTGGCATACGAACTTGCGCTTTGTCGACAGTGAAACCCAACTTGACGAGTGCGTCAGCAATATCGTGGTTAGTTACAGAGCCGAACAAGCGACCGTCAACGCCCGCCTTTTGCGAGATCTTGACAGCCTGGCCCGACATTTTGTCGGCTTGCGCCTGTGCTGCTGCGAGCTTGGCTGCAGCTGCCTTTTCGAGTTCTGCGCGACGCGCTTCAAACTCGGCGATCGCATCAGCGGTTGCACGGCGTGCCATGCGTTGTGGGATCAAAAAGTTACGGGCATAGCCGTCTTTTACGCGAACCACGGCGCCCAGGTCGCCCAAATTCGCCACTTTTTCCATCAGAATGACTTGCATTTTTTTCTCCAGGATTCAAAGAGGGTGGGACGATCAGGCGTTATGCAGATCGGTGTACGGAAGCAGCGCGAGATAACGTGCGCGCTTGATCGCGGTGTCCACCTGACGCTGATAGTGTGCGCGGGTACCTGTCAGACGTGCTGGCATGATCTTGCCGTTTTCCTGCACGAAGTCCTTGAGTGTATCGACGTCCTTGTAGTCCACCTGGTCTACATTGGCCACGGTGAAGCGGCAGAATTTTTTACGCTTGAACAGCGGATTTTGCTGTTTGCGCTTTTCCTTGAGTTTGCTCTTGTCGAATTTTTTACCGAATGCCATTTTGCTGGCTCCTGAATTTAAGAAATAAGTTCAAAATCTGTAAGGTGAAACACCAGTATTTTGCTATTTCGATTTTTTCTGGCCATAAAGCCATTGAACCGAAACAAAGCACCCATCTGAGCCCGCTCCAGCCGGTCTGCGATTGTTCCTGCTGCGATTGCATGCAGTTCAAATCCGACTTGCCGGCTAATGCCAGCTTCAAGCTGTTCCGATGTGTGGGTCAGTACTGCGCTCACCATCGGTATGCCAGCTGGCGTGTAGCGCAATACATCACGCTCGGCCAGGGTTGCTATGCAATGAAAACTGTTGTCACCTCGCTCCGTTGCTGACACGTGCCGATCAGGCTGCAGGCGCCTCAGCGCGCTGGCTCTTGGCTGCGTCTTCTTTCTGCACGCTCTTCATCATGGGCGAAGGCGCGGTCTCGGCCTTCTTCATGCGAACGGTCAGATGGCGCAGCACGGCATCGTTGAAACGGAAGCCGGTTTCGATCTCGGCCAGCGTTTCGCCATCACATTCGATGTTCATGCAAACGTAGTGAGCTTTGGCGAGCTTCTGGATCATATAGGCCATCTGGCGACGACCCCAGTCTTCGACACGGTGGACTTTGCCACCACGACCGCTGACCAGACCCTTGTAACGATCGATCATTGCGGGTACTTGCTCGCTTTGATCCGGGTGGACGATAAAAACTATTTCATAGTGACGCATCATTTCTCCTTAAGGTCGGATTACTAAATCGCCCACCTCGGCGTCAGGACGAGTGTGGGAAGAGGAAAAGCCCGCGACTATACCGCGTAAATAGAGAAAACTCAATGTCATCAGGTAGTTATCTGGCAATCCTGGAAGGAAACATCGAACATTTTGCTTGCCTTTCGCCCAATGCTGTATAAAAATACAGCCTGTTTATAAAAACAGTCGCTTTGCCGGGGAGTTGCCATGATTAAACTGACCGCCCGCCAGGAACAAATCCTGGCACTGATTCGGAATGCCATTGAGAACACGGGCTTCCCGCCGACTCGGGCAGAAATCGCCAACGAACTGGGTTTCCGTTCTGCCAACGCGGCTGAGGAACACCTACAAGCACTCGCGCGTAAAGGCGCCATTGAAATCTCGCCGGGCACCTCTCGGGGCATTCGTCTGCTGGACCGACCAGCGGACAGCCGCCCACGGCGCTTCAGCGTCTCCCAAATGGTGCTGCCCCACCCCGACATCATGCAGTTTTCCTTGCCGCTCATCGGCCGGGTAGCTGCAGGCTCACCCATTTTGGCCGAGGAGCATATCTCGGCAAACTATCAGGTCGACCCCGCCTTGTTTACCGCTCGACCTGACTATTTACTCAAAGTCCGCGGCATGTCGATGCGCGATGCTGGCATTCTGGATGGTGATTTACTCGCGGTGAAAAAAGCAGATCAGGCGCGCGACGGCCAGATCGTCGTTGCGCGGCTCGATGATGAAGTCACTGTCAAACGCTTCCGAAGAAAT
>CANKWG010000147.1 GCA_947487325.1 Oxalobacteraceae bacterium
GTATACACCTTGGGCGTAGCAACCAGCCCGTTGATCATCAAACGATGCGACGCAGGATCGATATCGTGCCAGCCTGCATGATGTCGCTCAAAATGCAGACCACTCGGCGTGATGATGCCAAACAGCCCCTGTAGCGGCGTAAAAGCGATACTGCTCTCGCGACGACGCGTCAGGCCAGGTGATTCACGGCGCTGCAGATAAGCTTCATGTTTCGATGGCAGACCGTAAGGCAGATGCGCAACGGGATTGCCGAGCGTTTTGCTGTGCTGTGGCAGCTGAATGATGACCTCTTCACCAGCCTCACCTGGATGATCGGCTGCCGCCAGCGCGCCCCCAGAGACCAGCGCTGCACTCGCGGTCGCGAAGCTCTGACGTAGAAACTGACGGCGGGAGTTGTCGAGCCCCTGCTTGCTGATTTGATCAATCAAATCAGCGCTGAGGAAATTTTCCGGTGCGGGCTGCAGCCGACCCGGTCTACCTTTGGGTCCCATCGATATGGCGAGCGTTAGTTTTTCGGACAAACCGTGCGCATCAGCGCCTCCTCAACGCTGCCCGCCGCTGGGGCAGACCATGAGCCGGGTTTGTATGCCGCCTTGAGCAAAGTGCCGTCGGCCATATTCGCGAAATGCCAGAGGTGCATCAGATCGCGACGCATGCCGCGGCTGCAGTCGTACTCATCACGCGCCTTGATCGATAGGAAAGGACGGCCTTCAAGGCTCTGTGGCTCGGCATAGTCCATGAGATGCCAGAGCTTAACGGAGTTGGGGCTCGGCTTCTCGAGAGTGTCGTTTTCCACATAGAGCACAAAGGCTTTGGAGGGATAATCGATCCGAGTCCATTCGGCATGCGCGCTCGCAGTGAGGGTAGCCAATAGCAGGACCAACAGCATTTTTTTCATCTGAGATGTCTCCGGATAACCTGTACAAGTGCTCGGGGGAAGTCATCCACCAAATTAGCGCATGACACCCACAAGATTTCAGCGCTCGAGTATAGCAGCGCAAATTTTTGCGGGTACAATCAATCGGGACTAGCGAGCGCAACATCGCCTCAACATAATTTAAACCAAGCGCGCAGCACGCGGACAGCAGGAGACAGCAGATGCCTATCAAGATTTTCCGGACCAGCCTGGTGTCCGGCCTCTACCTCATCATGACAAGTGGCGCTGCAAACGCCGCGGACGCCCAGATCCTCTACACACAAAGTCTCGCGGCCACCTGCGCCAACTGTCACGGCACGCAGGGCAAAAGCGTGAAGGACGCCAGCGTACCCGGACTGGCAGGTCGGCCCAGCGCCTACCTCATCGAACAGATGCAGGCTTTCAAAGCCGGAACTCGTGAGGCGACGATCATGCATCAGATCGCCAAAGGGTATACCGACGAACAAGTCAAACAGATGGCGGATTATTTCGCCAATCAGAAACCTTGAGGGGCGCATGATGGACCGCAGATCATTCTTGCAGGCTGGCGCTGCGCTGGCACTGATTGGCAGCAGCGTCCCGGCGCGCGCGATGCGCGGTGCCAAGGTTGTCGTCATTGGCGGCGGTTATGGTGGCGCCACCGCTGCAAAATACATACGCATGCTGTCGGATCGGCAGATTGATGTCACGCTGGTCGAACCCAATAAAGAATTCATTTCCTGCCCTTTGTCCAATCTCGTTATTGGCGGCAGTCGCAAAATCGCCGAGATCAGTCGGCCCTATACGACGCTCACTAAAAACCACGGCATCACGATTGCGCAAGACTATGCAACAGCCATCGATACCACTGCACGCACAGTGTCACTTGCGAGTGGTAACACGCTGTCTTACGACAAGCTGGTGGTCTCCCCCGGTATTGACCTCAATATGAACAGCATTGATGGCCTTTCCGATGCCTATGCCTCGGGACAGATCGTGCAGGCTTGGAAAGCTGGTCCTGAGACACTGGCACTGCGCAAGCAATTGGAAGCAATGCCGGATGGTGGCGTGTACGCGATCACGATTCCCGAAGCGCCCTTCCGCTGCCCGCCGGGTCCGTATGAGCGCGCCTGTCAGGTGGCGTGGTACTTCAGCAAATTCAAACCGAAAAGCAAAGTGCTGGTGCTGGATGCGAATCAGGACGTGGTCTCGAAACCGGGTCTGTTCAAAAAAGTCTGGGCAGAGCAATACAAGGACATCATCGAATACCGCAATCAACACAAGGCGATTGCCGTGTCGCCCAATGACGGTCTGATCAAGTTTGATGTGCAGGGCGATGTCAAAGCCGACGTCATCAATGCACTACCCGCCATGCGCGCCGGGGTAATAGCACAGCGAACTGGATTGGCAAACATGGCCAACAACCGCTGGTGCGGGGTGAACTACCAGACCTTCGAATCGGCAGTTGCGAAAGATGTGTTCGTCATCGGTGATTCGATTCAGGTGGCTCCCCTGATGCCCAAGAGCGGTCATATGGCAAACAACCATGCCAAGGTGGCTGCGGCCGCGATTGTCGCGCAACTGGGTGGCATGGATCACAACCCGCAGCCGATGCTCACCAATACCTGCTACAGCTTCGTCGACGACAAGCATGTCGTTCATGTGGCTAGCGTGCATGAATATGTAACGACGGAGCGCACGTTTAAAGTCGTCGCTGGTTCCGGCGGCGTGAGCGCAGGTCCGACTGAACGCGAGGGCAGCTATGCAAATAACTGGGCACGCACCATCTGGTCCGACATGCTGGAGTAGTCGATGAAAAAAATACTGGCGCTGACTCTTACCGTATTTCTTTGCCTAAGTGCAGTTGCGGGAAATCCGCAAATGGCGATCGAGAACGGCGGGAAAATGGAATTCATTCACGCAGCCCGTACGGGCAAGCTAAGCGCAGATCAAAAAACTGCGCTTGAGTTGCGACTGAAAGCCGAATGCAGCCAGCCATCCAATCCCATCACACAGGGCATGATAGAAACACGCGGGCCGGGCAAGTGCATGGCGTTTGTACGCCATCAGTGTGCATGCGCGGATTGCGAGATGCCGACCTACTGCTTCCCCGAAAACGAACGCTGAACGCGAAAAAATACCCGCTGCCACATCCGAAAAGAGGAGATCAAAACGGACGCAGCAGCGGGTGTGGCTCAGTAACAGCTGATCAAACGATTAAAACGCGTACTTCATCCCCACTTGAACGGTGCGTGGCATGCCGACCTGAATACCGCGCGTGCGATCGACGATATAGGTTTTATCGGCGAGATTTTTCCCCGTAATGAAGAAGGTTGTTTTTCCCACGGTGTAGTTTGCAACTGTGTTCAGCACGGTAGCGCTAGAAATCAAACCCTCCTGCCCACTGGCTGATGGCGTGAGCGTGTTATCAAAATCGGCAAACTGACGGCCAACGTACACATACTCGATTCGTGCATTCCAAAACTGGGGAGCACGGTAGCCCAGCGTGAGTGTTATCAACTGCTCTGGCGTATACGGCAAACGCTTGCCAACAGCACCCGTACCAGCGGTGCTGGAAAATGCAGATTTCTGCTCTGCCATAGGCAGCCAGGTGTAAGCAACGCGAGCGAATAGATTACCGTCGACCGCACTAGTCAGGCGATCTGCCTGTCCAGCCATTTCAAACCCCTGAAACAATGCTTTGCCTTCGGAGTAAGCAGTAGAGCCACCGGCGATACTGCCCACTTGAACCAAATTACTAAAATTATTGCGAAATACGGCGACATCAAAACTAATGTCTTTGACGGGGGACGAACGCAGACCAAGCTCCGCATTCACACTACTTTCGGCGTTCAGATTTACCGAGCCGCCGGTTCCACTAATCGCATCCTCAACCCGCGGCGGACTGAAACCTCTGTGCAATCCACCGTACAACTGGGAGGTAGCATCCAGTTGATAGGTGGCTCCAATACCTGGAACGAATTCTGTAAAGTTGCTGCTTCCGGAGGTACCATTCGTAAATACGTCACGCTGGTATCTAATGTGTTCAACTCGGATGATAGGTGTCACAGCGAGACGATCATTGAACTGCATCCGATTAGAGGCAAATGCCGACACAGCGTCAGCTCGACGATCTTGATTTTCGATGAGACTCATACCGCTCTTGGACACAAAATTTGCGTAAGAAGAGTACCGCTCCTGCCGACGCTTTTGCGTTTCGGACTGGAACTTCGCTCCGATCTCCAAGTCATTCTGCAAGCCAAAAGCTGTGTGCTTATGAAACAAACGACTATCCATACCTAGCGTGGTGTAGGCACGAAGGCGACCATCTACCTGACAATTTGCTAGGGTACTCAAGGTAAAGTCGCTACCAGCCGCATTGACTCGACAATCCGTTGTCGAAGAAGCTTGCCGCCACCAGTCACGGTCGAAATACGCACCGTAAACGCTGGTGACCAATCTCTGATCTGCACTTATCCGCCACTCATGTGTGGCCGACATACCACTGCGGTTGGCATCGAAATAATCATTTTTAAACGGATTCTGGCGCGCGTTGGCTTCGAACTCAGCCTGCGTCAGTCCAGAGTAAGTCAGCTGCGAATATTCCCTGAAATGCGTAGCCCGCAATACCAGCTTGTGGTCATCATTGAGTTGCCGCGCCCACTTGAAATTCACATCATCCAAACGACTACGCATGTTCTCGCGTGCGCCATCGGATTCCTTGTGATAAAAGTCCGCAATCGCACCGTTACCCGTCACCATCACATGGCCATTTAGATAGCCACGTGTTCCACCTGCAATACCGACGGTGCCACCGATCTGCTGTTGCGGCTCGGGCGTGATGTAGTTGATAAGACCACCCGCCGTCTGCGGACCAAAACGTATCACCTGACTGCCTTTGCTGACTTCAATCGATTCGTAACGATCGATGGGCGGGTGGTAGTAGCTCGCATTGTCGCCATAGGGTGCGAATGAGAGCGGTAACCCGTCCTCCAGCAGCAGCGTCTTGGTAGAGCGCGTGGGGTTCATGCCGCGCATGCCGATATTCGGCCTCAAACCGACACCCTCTTCCTCACGCACATGGATGCCGGGCACCTTGCGCAATGCCTCGTTCACATTAAAAACACGGCTCTCCTCCAGGGTTGCCGCATCAACCACAGCTGCCGATCCGGGCAGCTTTAACACGTTCAGCGAATCACCAATGACATCAACCCGTGGCAATTCCCGATCGGCTGTTGCCTCTGCAATCGCATGGGTGGATAGGGATAACAAAACGCAAACTGCTGCCGCGATGGGCGCCATGTCCAGACAAATGCGCTTACCTGCTCTTGAATGGGTTGGCGCTGCACCGGCAAAACACGGCTGAAACATGAAACAGAACTCCCGGGGTTAGTGAATAAATATTAATGATAATGATTCGCATTTAGGTTCAACAATATCAGACCTCTGATAGGTCCTGCAAGCATTTCTTGCGGCAAAAGAAATCCACTGCCTGCCTTGATTTCCCTCATCCCAGGAAATTTAATAAAAATCAATCACTTGCCATCTCTTGATACAAGTCATCCACAGGCTTATCCACTCAACTTGTGGACAGTTTTCTAGCCTCGGCATTTAGTTCTGGAAACTTCTTTTTTGAATACTCGGGGTTACCCGGAACACGGCAGTCTGCGAAGCTACGAGGGTTAAATGCCTCGATCCTTTCGAGAGGTAGGTAGGGCACCCGAAAAGTCAGCCATGGCTGTTGCCCCACGGGACAGCTAACTTTAGATAAAATTCACGCTACAGTTGGTCAGGCTTAATCGTCCGTTAAACCTCCGCGTCACAAATCACCAAGACCAAGTTAAATT
>CANKWG010000148.1 GCA_947487325.1 Oxalobacteraceae bacterium
CCCGTCCCTTTGCATCCACCCGATAGCAGCGCAGATCCAGGTTGAACACCTCGGGCTTCACAATCGATTTGCCGCGTAACATACGCGCGCATTCCTGTATGCCCTCAGGTACCGAGGGGTGCGGGAAAATCAGTTCAGCGAGCTGATCAATACCCGCATCGAGCGCAATCATCAAAGCAATCGCTTGGCTGGTGCTGGAGGCGTGGTTACCCATGACGCGCATGCCGAGGATTTTCATGTCATCGTCATCCGACACCAGAATCTTGAAGAAGCCACCCGTCTTGCCCATCGCGATTGCGCGATTGATATAACGGTAATCCATCACCGCCATGCGGTAAGGAATCTTGCGCTTCTTTGCCTGTGTCTCGTTCAACCCAACCGCTGCGACTTCGGGATTCAGGAACATGATGGTGGAGATATTTTCGTAGATCAGATCGCGCGGCGGCTTGCCAAAAATGCGCTCGACCGCGTAACGACCTTCCAGTTCGCCGACGTTGACCAGTGAGATATCTGCAGTGAAATCGCCGACCGCATAAATATTCGGCACAGTGGTTTGCGTCGCATCATCGACGCAGTAGCCGCGATCATTGAGCTGCACACCGGCTGCCTCGAGTCCGAGATTGTCGGTGTTGGCGACCCGCCCTACCGAGATCAAGGCATTGTCTACCGTGTACGTTTCATGACGACCGTCTTTGTAGTTCAGCACATACTCGACCTTGCCGTTGACGATTTTCATTGATTCCAGCGATGAACCGCGGTGAATCACGACACCATTTTTTTCGAGGTTACTGGCCAGCGCAGCGGAGATATCCTCATCTTCAAACGGCAGAATGCGATCTTCTTTGTCAATCAGGAAAACCTTGGTACGTCCGTAGTTCGAGAAAATAGTCGCAAATTCACAGCCGATCACGCCCGCGCCCAAAATCACAATACTTTTCGGGAACTCAGGTAGTGAGGCGATGCCGTCACTGGTCAGTATGGTTTTTTCATCAATCGGAATATTCGGCAGATAACGTGGCCGACTGCCGATGGCGAGTACGATATTTTCTGCCCAGATGATTTCGGTACTGCCATCGGCGAGTGTAATTTCTATCTCGTTCTTGTTCAGCAGCTTGCCGTGACCCTGAAACTCAGTCAGCAATTCTTTACGTTTGAAGTAATTGATCTGCTCACGCAATTGAGTGTATTTTTCACCAACCGCGCGATGCATTTCATTGATCACAGCGCTGTAACTTAGCTCACAATCATGCACGGTATAACCGTAACCAGTGTGGCGTGTATTTTTATAGCTCTCCGATAACTCCCACAGCGTTTTCGAAGAGAGCGCACCATTAAAAATACCCGCGCCGCCCACTTTATTTTTTTCTATAAGCGCAACCTTCTTGCCAAAGTCGAGGCCACGCATGGTGGCAGCAAATCCGGAGGGACCACCACCGATGACACACAAGTCGAATTTTTTCATGGGTTTCACTCTCACTTCCGATAGCTTGAGTTTTAAAACAGGACAGCGAACCGGCGTCAACTACGTCTTGTCTGATCTCGATCGATCAATCTGCTGCCATATCGCGCGGTCCAGATCGGTCGCCCGCCCCGGCTTGTCGAGATGCTCGCGGATATAAGCGCCATCTGCCACGGCAGCAAGTTCGCGTAGCCGGGAGACCAGCGTGTGGTACTGCGCGATTGCAAATTCGGGATTTTTAGCGGCTAACGCCAGCGACTCGAATTCACCACGGCTGGTTTCAATACTGTCGTCGCCCTTTTCTATTTCTTCTATCAGCTGATGAATCTCTAATGCGGTCAGATGATGATGCTTTGCATTGTGAATAAAAGCTTCACGGGCAGGCTCATCAAAGACACCGGCGCGGGCTTCTGCCAGCAAGTCCTGCTTGAGCTTTTCGCGATTCATACGCAGCTGATCGGTAAATCCAGAGGCCATAATCGCAGCCGGGATCGCGAACAGACCAATGCCGACCAATGCCAGCACGACCGTGATGAAGCGCCCGCCAGGCGTGACCGGCGATATGTCACCGTAGCCGACCGAAGCCAGCGTAATCACCGCCCAATAAATCGACTGAGGAATATTCTCGAATTTATCCGGTTGCGCATCGCGTTCCAGCAGATAACCAAACGCTGCCATCATGAACACCAGCAAGGTAATCATGAACAGTGCCGCCAGCAGAACCGGCGTCTCTTTGCGGATCACGGCGAACATGGTGTCGCTGGCAGAAGAATAGCGACCGAGCTTCAACAGACGCACCATACGGATGATTCGCAGGAAACGTAGGTCCAGCGTACCGCCCAGTACCAGCTCCAGCATGAAAGGCAGAATGGCGACCAGGTCTAGTAATCCGGACGGTGATTTGATGAAGCGGAAGCGCTGCATGAGCGCAGTGCTTGAGCGATCTTCTTCCGGGTAGGCGTAAATGCGCAGTGTGTATTCGGTCGCAAAAACTATAAACGACGCAGCGTCCAGCCACGCAAAATGCCCGCCGAAATGCACGCGTATGCTGTCGACAGACTCCAGCACAATCGACAACACCGACAGCACAATCCAGAAAATAAGAAAGACTTCGATGATCTCGTTGAGGCGACCACCGTATTCGCTTGGAAAGAGCAGTGCGTGAACGCGCTGACGCAACGTGCGTCCCCGATTGAGTTCTCTGAACTCGCGTAATCCTTCGCGTAACAGTTGTGTGATTTTGAGGATACGCAGCAGACGCAAGACCCGCAGGAGACGGGAATCGAGCATGAAAAACAAGCCAAGGAAGAAAGGCAGTATCGCCAGCAGATCGATAACCCCCATAAAGCTGGCGACATACTTCAGTCGCGGCATCGACGCGTCAGCGAAGTCGGGATCTTCCGGCGCCAGATAAACGCGCAACAGATACTCTGCCGAGAATATGGCGACAGAAAAAAGATCAAACCAGTGAAACAGCTGACGATACTCCGCCTCAATGGCAGGCGCCGACTCCAGCAACAAGGCCAGCAGGTTCAGCAGGATTAACAAGAAAATAAAACGATTGATCGCGCCCCGCGCTCCGGTGTCGGAGGTCTCGTCCAGCAACGCGCTGTACATTTTCCGACGGAACGTGTTCGGAACTGAATGAGTGCTGATATCTGCCTGCATGGTTTTTTGCGCCGGAAAAGTTGTTATATTTTTAATGCGCTGAATGAAGGATTTCTGCGGTAAAGAAGTGTATCGCCTGTAAAAGGCTATTGGCAATCAAGTCTCAATGACGTGATTAAATTATTAAGTGTTAAGTTAATAACTGCCAAATAAGCAATAGTGTGGTCGGGATTATCATTGAACCGAAGCTCAGAATATTTCCATAAATCACATCAAGCGGGCGATATAATGTAAACGCCTGTTCAAATCAATAACAGAGTCGCACCCCAAGTGCCGCAGACCCATTAACCAATGAAACCCGTCTGAACCGGGCTTATTGTCGAGACATGAAATCCCTGCAAACGCGAATTTACGACCTCCTAGAAGGCTCGGTAGAAAACAAAGCAGCTCGCGCCTGCGAAATCTTCATCGCAAGCGTGGTAGTTCTGAACGTGGTGGCCATCATTTTGGAATCAGTGCATGAACTGCACGAGGCCTATGCAACGTATTTCCATATTTTTGATGTAGCCAGCGTGATGATCTTCACCCTGGAATATGTATTGCGCGTCTGGTCTTATGGCGTCAAATACAAAAAGCAGGACGGCGGCGCATGGCGTGGTCGCAAAGAATACATATTCAGCTTCTACGGATTTATCGATTTTTTCGGTACGGTACCGTTCTATGCGCAGCTGCTGTTCCCGGGCCTGGATCTGCGCTTCCTGCGTTTGTTCCGTCTGATGCGGATCTTCAAACTGTCGCGTTATAACAGCGCGCTGTCCGACCTAATCGAAGCGGTCAAAGCAGAACGAGATTCGTTTGCGTCTGCGATGTTTCTCCTGCTGATCTCGTGCTTGTTATTCTCTTCGATGATTTATATCGCCGAAGGTCATGTGCAGCCGGATGTTTTCCCCTCGATACCGGCCACGATGAAATGGTATTTGCTGACGATTATTTCAGGCTGGGGCAACGTTGACCCGATCACGATTTTTGGCGTGATTCTGGTCGTGATAACGCAGGTGCTGGCGATTGCGCTTGCAGCGATTCTCACGGGTGTCGTTGCAACCGCCTACACCGCACAGGTTGAGCGGCGCGAGATCATGTACGAAACCGAGATACGGGAAGCGCTCGCAGATGGCATCGTGACCGAAGAAGAAAGCGCACGCCTACAACTACTAAAACGTCAGTTCGGCATGAGCGACGAACAGGTTGAGGCAATTGCGCGGCAGGTGCGTGAAGAAAAAGGCATCAAAGAGTAAGCACTTGTCTCGTTAGTTAATGAGATAGATCGCAAATCGTAGATAGACAAAACCAATAACGACTAGCTATATCAGGTCGTCGATAACAATCTGCAAGCGTCGCCATAGTGCTGCGTTATACGACACGGGGTGTAAACATGATTGAGTTTTTCCAGGAACTGAACTGGGTGATCGTCGGCCAGATCATTTTGATTGATATTCTGCTGGGCGGTGATAACGCGATCGTGATCGCCCTCGCCTGTCGGCACCTGCCAGAGGATATGCGCTTCAAAGGTATCGTCGGTGGTGCGCTGGGAGCCATCGTGATCCGCATCGCTCTAATTGCCTTTGCCGTTACGCTACTCACGGTGCCCTATCTGAAAATCATTGGCGGTGTGCTGCTGCTCTGGATTGGGGTCAAGCTGCTACTCAATCAGGAAGAAGAAAACGGTGAGATTGACGGCGGTGATCGTCTGTTCACCGCGATCAAGACGGTGATCATCGCTGACTTGGTCATGAGTATTGATAACGTGATCGCAGTGGCCGGCGCAGCCGAACAAGCAAGTGCCGATCACAAGTTGGTACTGATCGTGTTCGGCATCATGGTCAGTATTCCGGTCGTGATCTGGGGCAGCTCGGTCATTCTGCGCATCATGGATCGCGTACCCGCCGTGGTGACGATGGGCGCTGCTTTGCTAGGTTATCTGGGTGGATCCATGATCGCCACGGATGTCGCGATCAAATTGCAAGTCGCAGAGATGTTGCCCATGGATCTGCTGAAATTCCACGACCTCGGCGTTCACCTCAGTTTGACTGGCAGCGCCGGTGCGTTACTAGTAGTCCTGGCAGGCTGGTGGTTCAACCAGCGCACTTCATCTGCGGAGGATGAACCGCAGGTCCCGGCTTGATTGGTCGGTAGCGCGGAAGTATCGTAATTTCAGCCCAGGTTTGAAGCGGATCTTTTCGAATAGAAGCTGCTTGTGTGCGCCCTGCAAGGGGGGATCCAGTGTCTTTCGTTGATCACCTGAAAAAAATTGCTCGTGAACTTTAACAACCGAATTAAAGTTTCACACTACCCCTACGCCCGCTCGCCCACAAACACATACCGGCTCAGACTGAAAAAATAGCCATTCTCGGCACCGATAGCCACAGCATCGGCCTTCCACGCTGCGACATCCTCGGCGCTCAATCCATTACGCCCTGTAACAAAACCGCCGATCATATCCATC
>CANKWG010000149.1 GCA_947487325.1 Oxalobacteraceae bacterium
GGTGAATTCTGCGCGTGCGCTTGATGATCTTATTACTCACAGGCCGGTCGATATCTTTGTCATCGATCTTAATCTGCCGGGTGAAGATGGTCTGAGTCTTTCCAATCGTTTGCGGCAGACTCTGCCTGAAGCCGGCATCGTGATCATGACGGCGAGAGTGACCCTCAATGACCGCATCGCTGGCTATGGTGTGGGTGGTGCTGATGTTTATTTGACCAAGCCTGTGGTGCCAGATGAACTGGTGATGATACTTCGCAGTCTGGGACGGCGGGTCAAACCTGCGCAGGATGATCGTGCGTTGTCGCTCAGCCTCAGGCAGCGCACCTTGCAGGGGCCTGGCTTGTCTTCCGTGCTGCGCTTGACGATGCGCGAGAAGATATTATTGGTGGCACTCGTTCAGGCGCACGACAATACCTTGGATTCAGCCACCTTGTGTGATGTCTGCACCGGGCAGACTGCTGAGGACATCATCAGCAAGCACGCGCTGGAGGAATTGGTCGCCCGCTTGCGCAAGAAGATTCGCTCGGCACAATCGGACGATGCAGAACCCGCCATCAAATCAGTCTGGGGTGTGGGCTATCAGCTTTGTCTGCCTATCAATCTGGTTCCGTAAATTGCGTGTCGCGGCGTCCATAATGACCAATGCGCTGGTCGGCTGCGGCCTGCACAAGTTTTAAGCAGTCATGTCTCATCCGGTAAAGTAACGCTTTTTCGGGAAATTAGATTTTCCGAAATGCTTAACAAGATTTAGTTTTATCGGATAGTTATGATGAATGTTGATTTGCTGATTCAAAATGCTGCTGTCTACGATGGCAGCGGTGAGGAACCTACCGTTTGTGATGTCGCGGTCAAGGGAGGGATGATCGTCGGTGTCGGCAAGTCGCTTGCTGTTTCGGCAACCGAAACACTGTCCGCCGATGGGCTTGCGCTCATGCCCGGCATTATCGACAGCCACACCCATTTCGATGCGCAGATTACCTGGGATTCGTTCGTGCGACCTTCACCGTCCATGGGCGTAACCACGGCGGTGATCGGTAATTGCGGCTTCACCATCGCGCCCTGCAAGCCTGCTGATCGTGATCTTACGATGCGCAACCTGACTCAGGTCGAAGGCATGTCGCTCGATGTTCTGCGCAACGGTATCGACTGGGGCTTTGAGACCTTCCCGCAATACCTGGACCTGCTGCGCGAGCGAGGCTGCGCGGTCAATGTCGCTGCTTTCGTTGGGCACTCGTCGGTTCGCACTTGGGTGATGGGCGATCAGGCAAACAAGCGCGAGGCTACTGAAGACGAGATTACTCAGATGGCGGCCATTGTGAAAGAAGCGATGGCGGCCGGCGCGATTGGTTTTGCGTCGAGCACCAGTCCGGCGCATAACGGTGAGGGCGGTTTTCCCATGCCATCCCGTCTGGCCAGTGATCATGAAATGATGTCGCTGATTAAAGCGATGGGTCATCAGGGGCAGGGGATTTACATGGTGACCAAGGGTGGTCAGATGCCTATCCCTTTCCTCGAAGAGATGGCGGTGGCATCGGGCCGGCCAGTGATGATTGCTGCCTTGCTGCACAACCCCACTAATCCCAATGCCGTATTCAATGATCTGAAGGCGATCACCGAGGCCAATACGCGTGGCGTGCCACTGGTCGGCCAAGTGTCCTGCTGTCCATTGACGATGGATTTCACGTTTCACTCGCCCTATCCGGTGGAAGGTCTCGCCGGTTGGAAGCCAGCGCTCGGTCTTTCGCATGACGCACTCAAAGCCAAATTGGCAGATCCTGCGTTTCGGCAAAGTGTGCGCGACGAACTGGCTTCGCCCACGTCGTTCCGCTTGTTTAACAATGAGTGGGACAAGGTACATGTGGTCGAGACCCAGTTGCCGGAGCATGCGCATTTCGAGCAGCGCAGCGTGGCGGAACTCGCGCGCGAGCAGAACAAAGAGCCGCTTGATGTTGCGCTCGATCTCGCGCTGGCGGAAGATTTGCAGACCGTCTTCACGGCCATTTTGTTGAACAGCGATGCCGATGCTGTGGCCGAATTACTGAATCATCCCCACAGTCTGGTTACCCTGAGCGATGCTGGCGCGCACCTGACCTTCTTTAATGACGCTGGCTTCGGCTTGCATCTGATGGGGCATTGGGCGCGTGATCTTGGCAAGATGCGTTTGACCGATGCGGTGCATCAGATCACTGCACGACCCGCACAGATTCTCGGCTTGCAAAACCGCGGTTTGATACGTGAGGGTTATGCGGCGGATTTGCTGTTGTTCGATCCGGCGACCGTCGGTCGTGGCGTGAAAAAACGCGTGTTCGATTTACCCGGCGGCGCTCCCCGGCTTGATACCGATGCGTTGGGTGTGCATGGTGTTTGGGTGAACGGACGGCAGCTGGTGGACAGCAAGGGCTTGTTGCAGGATGCGCCACTGGCGGGGGAATTGCTGACGGAGTTTCACTGATCTGTTGCTGATCCAGTTTTAAGATCCAGCTTCAAGGTCCAGTCCCAAGGCCTAGTTTCGAGGTCCATTTGCGCGAGCCCGTTGGAATGACTTCCGGAAAACCGGAACACAGGCAGGCCCGGTTGGGCCGGAATTCTGGCGGCTTATGGTTTGCAGGCGTTACACTGTTCCCTTCTTTTTTGGAGATTCCATGCACACCGTGATCGATAGCACTGCCGTCAGTACCTTGTTCACTGAAGCCCGCAGCCAAAACGGCTGGACCGATAGGCCCGTTAGCGATCAACAGCTCCACGATCTCTATGAGTTAATGAAATTTTGCCCAACCTCGGCCAATAGTCAGCCGGCCCGCTTGGTATTTTTGCGCACTGCTGAAGCCAAAGAGCGTCTGCGGCCAGCGCTCTCGCCGGGTAATGTGGACAAGACTATGAGTGCCCCAGTAGTCGCCATCATTGCGCATGACACGGATTTTCATACCCTGCTGCACAAGACATTTCCTCACAACCCAGATTTCGCCAAGATGTTTACCGGCGACGAAAAACGCGCAGCGCGTGATAGCTTCGCTTTTCGCAATGGCTCGCTGCAGGGCGCTTATTTGATCATGGCAGCGCGCGCGATCGGACTCGATTGCGGCCCCATGTCGGGATTCGACAATGCGCTTGTCGACAAGACCTTCTTTGGCAGCGGCAGCGTGAAATCGAATTTTCTGTGTTCGCTGGGCTATGGCGATCCATCGAAGGTGATGGATCGCTTGCCGCGGCTGACATTCGGTGAAGTCTGTCAGCTGCTGTGAGGTTTATCCGAGTATTTTTCGGTTGTTCTTGACAGAGATGCCGAGCGCATAAGGCTGCAGGGTCGCTTCGCTGACCCCGTAAGCCGTCATGAAACGATTCAGCAGTGCCTGTTCCTGGGGCGCTGCCACACCATCCGAGAGCAGCGAGTCATACAGGTTGAGCAAGACGCAAAGCTTCTGATCTTCATTCAGCAAAGCCGCTGACTCAGCCAGAAACGCATCGACATCTTTGGATTTTGCGTATTTGCCTGCGTCGTCGAACAAGGCCCTGTCGTTGCCCAGCGCCTGCAGGACTTGTCCGATTTCTTCTGCCTCGACCTCGCCATCGGCATGAATCATGTGTAGCAAGCCCACTGCAAGAACCAGTTTTGGTGTCAGCGCGGGTGCCGCGCCTTTGAACATATCAAACAATCCCATCGATAAACTCCCTTAATTAGTTTGTGATCGAATGCCGCAACGGCCTCGGCCGGCTGAGCGTACAGGCTCGAAATTGCCAAATAATATAGAAGCCCTCCGTGCCACCCGGAATGGTAGCGCATTTGTTGACTGATCCGGTCGACCGCACCCCATTTTTTCAGCCGGTAATTTTTAACAAAGTACAATTTAAATGGCTTATGATTAAATTGTGGTCTGTTGCTCTTGGGAGGTTCGCCACAAGGTGCGCGGCCCAAAGCACTGGTTTATTACGATCCAGTCTCGGGCGGTATGAGAATGCAGGCTTTGGAGAACGAAGAACCTTGGCTGGTGAAGTTTCCCGCGAATGGAGAGCATAAAGACGCTTGCGCACTTGAGTACGCCTATTCGCAGCTCGCTGTTGCGTGTGGGCTGGAGATGCCTCAAACCCGTTACTTTGATCTGGATAGCCGACACGCTGCTTTCGGTATTCAACGTTTTGATCGTCTAGATCGCATGCGTGTGCCCATGAATACGTTGGCCGGTTTTTTGCATGCTGATTTTCGTATCCCCTCGGTCGATTACACGACGTTTCTGCGCGCCACGCGCGCTATTACGCATGACGAGCGCGAAGTGGCCAAGGCATTCCGGCGTGTCGTGTTTAACGTTGCATTTAACAATCGCGATGATCACGTTAAAAACTTTGCGTACTGTCTTGATAAGCAGCGTCAATGGAAACTTGCGCCGGCCTATGACTTGACCTTCAATGAAGGGCCGGGAGGAGAGCATCAAATGGATGTGTGCGGCGAAGCACGTGCCCCGGGACGTACTGAGCTACTGCGGCTGGCTGATGAGGCGGCGGTACCTGTTGCGGAAGCTCGTGGCGTTATCGATTTGATTGCTAGCGTTGCTTCGAATTTAAATGTGAGGCTGGCAGATCATCCGATTCGCAAGTTGCGTCAGCGTGAGGTCGTCAGCGTGGTTGAGGCTAATTTAGCCAGGTTAGTTTGAGTAGTTTTAGATTAAACACAATCCCGAGCGAATCCGGGACGATAGCCAGCGCTGACCGTCGCCCACTTCAACCAGCGGCGATACCGCCATACCTGCAAGCTGGAAGATGATGAGATCTCTTTTCGTCGGTGGAGCCATTGAATGGGTTCGACTTGGGGGTGGCACGGTAAGCCTTTATTCTTGTACCATGCAGTTTTACTGAGGAGTCAATATGCTCACTACAGCCGAAAAACTTTGGGAAGTCACGCGGTCCCTGCCAGAGCCCCTGCTGAACGAAGTGCTCGATTTTGCCGAGTTTTTGCGAGCCAAGCGCGGTGTTCCCGCTAATGCTGAATCATCCCTCCACCTGTCTTCTCTGTGTGGGGGCTTGGAGTCTTCGGATGCATTTAAGGCCGATCCATTGACCATTCAGCGGCAGATGCGCGATGAATGGCATTAAATCGGCGACGCTGGACAAAGCTAGCCAAAGCTGACCGTCACCCACTTCAACCTTCCGCAATACCGCCATACCTGCAACCTGGAAGATGATGAAATCTCTTTTCATCGGACACCTTGCATGTCACTCGAACCCCCGTTGTTATTTGCAATGCATGGTAGTGATCCACTAGGCGCAAAGATTGCTCAGCATCTCGGCATCTCTCTGGCTGCGCATGAAGAGCGCGATTTCGAAGATGGCGAGCACAAGGCGCGGCCCTTACAAAATGTGCGTGGACGTTCTTGTTATGTGCTGCACGCATTGCACGGCGATGTATCGCACACTGCCAATGACAAGCTCAATCGCCTGTTGTTTTTCATTGCGACACTCAAAGATGCGGCAGCGTCTCGCGTCAGCGCGGTCGTACCTTATTTGGCGGATGCGCGTAAAGATCGAAAAACCAACCCGCGTGATCCGGTCACCATGCGCT
>CANKWG010000150.1 GCA_947487325.1 Oxalobacteraceae bacterium
CTGCAGTCCGAGCATCCCTGTCTTTTCTTTGTGGCCGACTGGCACGCGCTGACCACGCATTACGATGATCCTTCCATCATCGAGACCAGCACCTGGGACATGGTGATTGACTGGCTAGCAGCTGGCATTGACCCCTCTCAGTCGACGATCTTCATCCAGTCCAAAGTGCCTGAGCACGCGGAGTTACATCTCTTGTTGTCGATGTCCACGCCGCTGGGATGGCTCGAGCGTGTGCCGACCTACAAGGATCAGCAGGAAAAACTCGCCGATCGTGATTTGGCGACCTACGGCTTTCTGGGCTATCCCCTGCTGCAGTCAGCCGATGTGCTGATCTATCGCGCGAGCATGGTGCCAGTCGGCGAGGATCAGGTGCCACACATCGAAATGATGCGAGAGATCGCGCGTCGCTTCAATCACTTGTATGGCCGTGAAAAAGATTTCGACGAAAAAGCGCGCGAGGCGGTAAAAAAACTGGGTACCAAACGCGCCAAGCTCTACAACGAACTGCGCACCGAGTATCAAGAGCAAGGTAAAGATGATGCACTCGAGCAGGCCAAAGCCATGCTCGACGATGCGCAAAATTTGTCGATGATTGATCGCGAACGTTTGTTTGGTTATCTCGAAGGCAGTCGCAAACTCATTTTGGTTGAGCCACAGGCTTTGTTGACCGAAGCCTCACGCTTACCCGGACTCGATGGGCAAAAAATGTCCAAGAGCTACGGCAATACCATCGCGCTGCGTGATGATCGCGATACGGTCACAAAAAAAATCCGCACCATGCCCACCGACCCGGCGCGCATACGCCGAACCGACCCGGGTGATCCGAAAAAATGCCCGGTCTGGCAGTTTCATATGGTGTACTCGGATCAGGGGACCCGTGACTGGGTGGTTAAGGGCTGCAAATCCGCCGGTATTGGCTGTCTCGAGTGCAAGCAACCCGTGATTGACGGCATCCTGAAAGAGCAGGAGCCTATGCGCGAGCGTGCCCAGCAGTATCTTGATGATCCCTCGCTGGTGCGTGCGATCGTGGCTGATGGTTGTGATCAGGCGCGCAAATATGCACAGGAAACCATGCGCGACGTGCGTGAGGAAATGGGTTTGTCCTACAACTGAGTTTGACGGTACCGGTTCGCGTTGATGAACATGCATATCGCCCAAGACGACCCATCGGCATGGCTGGCTCGGTTTGCCGGGCTGATACCCGCCGGCCGGGTGCTGGATCTGGCCTGCGGCGGTGGTCGGCATGCGCGCCTCATGGCTGCGCTGGGACATGCGGTGCTGGCGGTGGATCGCGATACAGCGGCACTGGCGGCGGCAAGCGGTCCCGGTATTGACACACTCGCGTTTGATCTAGAGCATCCGGAGGCGCCGAGTCATCCTGATTGGCCACTTTTGCCTGAGGTCTTTTCTGGCATCGTGGTCAGTAATTATCTGCACCGCCCCTTGATGCAGCCTTTGCTGGACAGCCTCGCCCCAGGCGGTGTCCTGATCTACGAAACTTTTGCCGCTGGAAATGGCCAGTTTGGCAAGCCTTCTAACCCGGATTTCCTGTTGAAATCGGGGGAGTTGCTGGAGTGGGTGAGTCTGCGCCCCTCAAGTCGGGTGATCGCCTATGAAGACGGTTACCAGCACCGACCCCGACCGGCAATGGTGCAGCGTATCTGCCTGCGCAAGGCTGATTCTGCATCCGATCTGCCGCCCCAGGCGCTAGGTCTGGATGTCGGCAGCGCTCCTTAGCTTATGCAATAAGGATCGCGAATCTCTCTTCCTATCCGTTACAATCACGGTTTCAATTTTTTGCAACGGCACAACAATGATTCAGGGCAGCATTGTCGCGATTGTGACCCCGATGCACGAGGACGGTAGCCTCGATGCAGAGGCACTCAAAAAATTATTGGACTGGCACATCGCCGAAGGTACGGATGCCGTTGTCATCGTCGGTACGACAGGCGAGTCGCCGACGGTATCGGTCGAAGAACATTGCGAACTAATTAAACTGGCTGTTGATCACGTGGCGGGACGCATACCCGTGATTGCCGGTACCGGTGGCAATTCGACTTCGGAAGCGATCGAGCTGACCGCATACGCGAAAGAAGTGGGCGCTGATGCTTCTCTGCAGGTCGTGCCCTACTACAATCGCCCAACACAAGAAGGCATGTATCAACACTTCCGCCGCATTGCTGAAGCGGTCGATCTTCCAGTCATTCTTTATAACGTTCCAGGTCGTACCGTTGCGGACATGAGTAACGACACCATCGTGCGCTTGTCTGTTGTACCTGGCATCGTCGGCGTCAAGGATGCAACCGGTAATCTCGCGCGGGGTACGGAACTCTTGCGCGATGTGCCGAAATCCTTTGCCGTGTATTCCGGTGATGATGCGACGGCGATGGCACTCATGTTTTGTGGTGGGCAGGGCAATATCTCCGTCACTGCAAACGTCGCGCCCAAAGCCATGCATGAACTGTGTGTCGCTGCCATGGCAGGTCGTATCGCCGATGCCATTGCGATTAACAACCGTCTGATTCCTCTCCATAACCGTTTGTTCGTTGAGCCCAATCCTGTGCCCGTCAAATGGGCGCTTACACAGATGGGCCGCATGCATTCGGGAATTCGTCTGCCGCTGGTCGCGCTGGGTGCCAGCTATCACGATGCGGTTCGTTCCGCGCTGCGTGAATCCGGCGTATTGCAATAACGGCTCCGCTAACCTTTACTCGATTGCCAATTCACATGCGTCTTTCTTTCTCTGGTGTTTCTTCTTCAGCGTCGCTGCGTTCGCACTGTTTGCTGATCGCGGCCTTATGTGTTCTGGCCGGCTGTAGCTCGGTGGGCGAAATGCTCGAACCCGACAAGATCGACTACAAAAGCGCAGGTAAAGCGAACAAGGGCCAAAAGCTCGAAGTACCGCCAGACCTTACGCAACTGCGCAATGACAGTCGCTTCATCGTGGGCGAGAATTCGACTGGAACGGCCACGGCATCGACCTACAACGCTGAGCGTAAATCGGGTACCACGAGTACCGTTGCACCCGGCAAGGTAGCCCCTGAGGTCAGTGAGGCGGCCGAAGTGCGTGTTGGTCGTGATGGCAATCAGCGCTGGTTGATCGTCAAGCAAACGCCCGAGCAGTTGTGGCCTCGTATCAAGGAGTTCTGGCAGGAGAGCGGTTTTCTGCTCGCGATCGAAACGCCTGAAGCCGGCGTGATGGAAACCGACTGGGCAGAGAATCGTGCAAAGATTCCACAGGATTTCATTCGCAATACGCTAGGCAAAGTCTTTGATTCGCTGTACTCCACCGGAGAGCGCGACAAATTCCGTACCCGTCTCGAGCGCACCGCCGATGGCAGTACCGAGATCTACATCAGTCACCGTGGTGCACAGGAAGTGCTCACCGGACAATCGAAGGATCGCGCGATGTGGACGGGCCGTACTTCGGATCCGGAGCTGGAAGCCGAGTTCATCGGTCGTCTGATGGCGCGCCTCGGTTCGGATGTAAAGGTCGCCAAGGCTGCGGTGAACGAAGCTAAGCCAGCGCCGCAGCGCGCGCGCGTGGCCAAAGATTCGGTAGGCAATCATGTATTGGTCGAAGAGAGTTTTGACCGCGCGTGGCGCCGGGTTGGTCTCGCACTTGACCGAGTGGGCTTTACGGTCGAAGACCGTGATCGTGCGCGGGGTCTTTACTTCGTTCGCTATGTTGATCAGAAATCCGACGCTGACAAAAAATCGGGTGAGCCAGGTTTTTTCTCGCGCTTGTTCAGCTCCAAGGATGACAAGAAGCAGGCGCTACGCTATCGCATTCTGGTCAATAGCTCGGGCGAGGCAACGCGTGTAAGTGTGCAGGATGAGAAGGGCGAGACTGATACGGGTGGAGTCGGCGATCGCATTTTGGTTCTGCTGAGTGAACAACTGAAATAACACTGTGCCGGTGCGCGTCAGCGACCATCGGCCTGGAGTGTCGCATGCGATTTGCGAGTCTGGGCAGCGGTAGCGAAGGTAACGCACTACTGATCTCTGCTACATCAGGCATCACTGAAACAACGGTGATGCTTGATTGTGGTTTTGGACTGAGGGAAGCAGAATCCCGCCTCAGTCATCTTCATATCGATCCCAAACAACTCTCTGGCATTATCGTCACGCATGAACATCAGGATCATGTGGGCGGTGTCTTTCGTCTCGCACGCCGCCACAAAATTCCTGTCTGGATGACGCACGGCACTTTTGAATCGGTGCGCGATGACGCTGCTGGCGTGGCGGTGCATATCTGCCGCGATGGCGAGCCCGTTGTCATTGGTGATCTTGAAATTCAACCGTACACGGTCCCCCACGATGCGCGTGAACCCGTGCAGTACACCGCCACGGATGGCATTCGCAAACTCGGTGTGCTGACTGATGTCGGGCATTCAACACCCCACCTGATGAAGGCGCTCGGTGGGTGTGATGCCCTCGTTCTGGAATTCAATCACGATACCGAGATGCTCTCTCAATCGGTTTACCCTCCCTGGCTCAAAGCACGTATTGGCGGGCAGTTAGGACACTTATCCAATCAACAGTCGGCAGACATTTTGCAGAGCGTTGATCGTAGCCGTCTCAAGCGTCTGATCGCTGGGCATTTATCACAGAAAAATAATTCGCCTGACAAGGTACGTTTGGCGATTGATGAAGTGCTTGGGGATAGTGCGGTGGAGGTAGTAATTGCAGATCAGGCAGCAGGATTTGCCTGGTTAGAGAGTGGTGCGTGACTGTCTCTTGAATTAGCCACCAGGCTAAAGTCAGAACATCACCTATCTTTTTGATAGACACAAAAAAGCCGTCACGAGGACGGCTTTTTTGCTCGGTTGCCCGTGATTACTTCTTTTCTTCAGCAGCAGGTGCAGCAGGTGCAGCAGCGTCAGCCTTTGGAGCTTCAGCAGCAGGTGCTTCAGCAGCAGGAGCGTCAGCCTTTGGAGCTTCAGCAGCAGGAGCTGCAGGAGCAGGAGCAGCGGCTTCTTCTTTTTTGCCGCAAGCTGCCAGAGCCAGGGCCAGCAGGGAAGCGATCAGCAACGATTTTTTCATGATTTTCCTTCGGTTAAATATAAAAAATTACACTTCAATTTTGTTTAATAACTACCGGTAGTTATCGCACATCAGGTCGTATTTTCAGACTTGGCAGTCAAAATTGACGCACTGCCGCACCATCGAAACTTCCTAGCCGGAAATTATACTGGTCTTCTTGAAAAGCTGGCAAGCCGTTTTATATGTTTTGCGTGGGCGCAGGCTAAGTTTCGTACAGGAAAATTATAGACAGATGCCGGCGAATTGAGCGCTGAAAGAACCGCAAAGCGGATTTATTAGCTTTTTCGAAAGCTGCGGCGGGCTTGAAGATCGACCCAGCCATCCAGATACCATCGATATAGGCTCTCGCGGAGGTCAACTGAGGCCTGAGCGAGGTGGTGCGCCTCTATTGCCCGATTATCAGCCAGTTTCCTCAGCATTCGGCGATCTGATGCATTGGGCGAATAGGATTCGCCATTCATAAAGATATAGATGCCGCGATGCAGCATTCGGGTTTTT
>CANKWG010000151.1 GCA_947487325.1 Oxalobacteraceae bacterium
GGCGCTCATTCCGGGAGTTGGTCGCCGCCCATGGCTTGCTGCTGTCGGTCCATGAACTCGGCCAGCGTGTCGATGCCGCGCATTTGCAGAATGGTATTGCGTACAGCAGCTTCGAGCAGTACCGCGATATTGCGGCCGGCTTCCACCGGGATCACGACTTTGCGTATCTGCAGGCCAAGGACTTCCTGTGTTTGCTGATCCAGCGGCAGACGCTCGTAGTTTTCTTCCAGTGTCTTGCGGCGCACCAGATGCACGATGAGTTTCAGGCGCATCTTGCGGCGCACCGCAGTCTCGCCAAAAATGGTCCGGATATCCAGCAGCCCGAGACCGCGTACCTCCAGCAGGTTTTGCAGCAGCGCCGGACAACGACCCTCGATCATGTTCGGGGCAATGCGTGAAAACTCCACGGCATCGTCGGCGATCAGGCCGTGGTTACGCGAAATCAGTTCCAGACCCAGTTCGCTTTTGCCCAGTCCGGATTCACCCGTAATCAGCACACCCACACCAAGTACATCCATGAACACGCCATGCATGGTCACGCGTATCGCCAGCTTTTTCGAAAGATACACGCGCAGGTAATCAATGACTTGCGCCGCTGGCAGCGAAGTGGTGAGCAGTGGAATATTTTTTTCGTTGCAGACACTGACGATCTGCGGGTGGGCGGGGAGTGATTGCGCGATGATGAAAGCGGGCGGTTCCCCGGCGACAAGCTCACGTGTTTGCGCGGTACGGCTGTTATCGGAAATGCGCAGCAGGTAATCGACCTCTTGTTGTCCGAACACCTGGATACGACCGGGGTGAATCAGATTCAGGTGACCGACCTGATCGGCTGCCGAGGCGGCGTCACCAAAAATAAGGCGATCCTTGCCGTTTTGTCCTGCCAGCCAGTTCAGTCTCAGTGCTCTGAGGTTGTCCTCATACAGTTGCTCAATCGATAGAGGCGTGGTGAGTGGCATTATCGGCGCGCCGGACTCAGACGATGTTGCGCTCGGCGGGCTGCCAGCTCACCAATCGATCATGCAAGGATTTGGCATCAACATCTTCGTTCATCGCGCTTCTGAAATTTTTGTCGGAAAACATTTCGGCAATTTCCGAGAGAATTTCAAGATGTTGCTGGGTCACATTGTCAGGTATCAGCAGAAAGATCAGCAGCTTGACCGGCTCACCGTCTGGGGATTCGAAAGGAATGGGTTCGGACAGCCGGACAAAAGCGGCCAGTGGCGCCTTCAGGCCACGGATGCGGCCATGTGGCACAGCGACACCCTGTCCGAGGCCCGTAGAGCCCAGCCGCTCGCGCGCAAACAAGTTGTCTGAAACGGTGGAGCGGGCGATCCCGCAGTTGTTCTCGAAAATCAGGCCGGCCTGCTCGAATGCCCGCTTTTTGCTGGAGCATTCCAAGTCGAGGACGACATTGGTTTCCGGGAGAATCTGGCTGAAATGAGTCATGACGCATCGCACTTAAAACAAACGCCCCGAATTATAGGGGACTTCCCGGAGCATCTGGGGTCAGTTAGCCAGCCCTGTCGTCCTCCAGAGGAAAGACAGGTCGCGGAAGCCGTTTCGTTCATCTAGCGGCTATTGCGACATCAGTGCTGAACATTGCCCGGGCGCCAAATCTATACCTGACGGCGCGCCTTGGCAATCGCTTTTCGAAAAACCGTTGCTTTGCGTGGCAAGCCTGTCATCAGCCCATTGTGGGTGCCCGCCCGGGCACGCGGCTGGCGCCTCATTGCCTTGCATTTCGTGCATTGAGTGGCATTTTTGATAGCGAAAAATTACTGCGCCATGGATTGATGTCAATACCGCCGCGTCGGGTGTACCGCGCCAGCACCATCAGCTTGGTGGGCTTACAGGTCGTTAACAAGTCCATGAAAATTCGCTCGACACAATGCTCGTGAAATTCCTGATGCTGGCGAAATCCGATCAGGTAAGTCAGTAAAGCCGCCTGGTCCATCGCAGGTCCTGTGTAGCGGATCTGTATGCTCGCCCAGTCGGGCTGATTCGTGACCGGGCAATTCGACTTGAGCAAATGCGACACCAGCGTTTCCTGAACGGGTGGGGCGTTGGTATTTGCCTTGAGTTGTGCGGGATTCGGTTGATAGTCATTGACCTCAATGTCCAGCCGATCGAGCAGCAACCCCTCGAGTTCACCCATGAGCGTCTGACCGAACGATTCGCTGGTACTGAGCATGACCTGTACTGGCGCGCCGAAGGCTGCAGACAGATCGGTTTGCAGCAATGACTGCACCGCCTCCGGCCCGGCCATGCGTGACTGATTCAGCGAATTCATGTACAGCTTCATCGACTTTGATTCGACGATATGGGGTGAATCAGCCGGCACCTGCACCGTTGCTATCCCCACCTGCGGCTTGCCGCGCAGGTTGAGCCAGGACATCTCATAGGCGTTCCAGATATCCATGCCAAAAAACGGCAGTGTGCCAGTCATACCCAGCGCAGCGCGCTGCTCAGCGCGTGGTATCGGGAACAAGAGCCCGGGATCATAGGCGGCAGGGTAGAAAGATATCTGGCCCAGTGGCGGTTGTGCGGGTGGTTGGTTGTTGCTCATGGATATCTCGGTGTTTGGAATGACGCATGCTGGTCAACAGCACCTCGCCATGGGTCAGGTCTGTGGCTTACAAAAACAAGCGATACGCCGGATTGTCGCTTTCATCCCAGTAGCGATAACCCAGCGTGGCAAGAAAATCGCGAAAACGTTTCATCTCGGCTTTGGGTACCTGCAGACCGACCAGCACGCGTCCGACATCGCCCCCCTGGTTGCGGTAATGAAAGAGGCTGATATTCCAGTTCGGCGCCAAACTGTCCAGAAAGCGTATCAGTGCACCCGGCCGTTCCGGAAATTCGAAGCGGTACATCAATTCGTTATTTGCCAGCGCACTTTTACCACCGACTAAATGACGAACGTGCTGTTTGGCCAGTTCATCCTGCGTCAGATCAATCGTCTTGAAACCTTGCTTGCGGAATTGCTTTGAGATGCGCTCGGGTTCATCGCGGTTTGCGATTTGAAGACCCAAGAAAACATGCGCTTCCCGTTCATCGCTAATGCGGTAATTGAATTCTGTCACCGCGCGTGGACCGATGATCTGACAAAAGCGACGGAAGCTGCCGAGTTCTTCCGGAATAGTCACGGCGAATACGGCTTCCTTCGCTTCGCCAACCTGAGCGCGTTCAGCTACAAAACCCAAGCGATCGAAATTCATATTGGCGCCACAGGCAATCGCGACCAGCGTCTCATTGCGCAGCGGCTTTTTACCTTGCTTAAAACGATCGACATAAGCCTTCGCGCCAGCAATCGACAAAGCCCCTGCTGGTTCGAGAATACTGCGCGTGTCCGTGAACACATCCTTGATCGCAGCGCACACGGCATCGGTATCGACGAGAATCATTTCATCGACATACTCGCGTGCGAGACGAAAGGTTTCTTCGCCCACTTGTTTGACCGCCGTGCCATCAGAAAACAAACCCACATCCTGTAGCAGCACACGACGACCTGAATCGAGTGAGCGCGTCATTGCATCCGAATCCGTGGTTTGCACGCCAATTACTTTCACCTCCGGCCGCACTGCCTTGATGTACGCAGCCACACCACTAATCAGACCGCCACCACCGACGGCCACAAACACGGCATGAATAGGTCCGGGATGTTGACGCAGAATTTCCATACCTATCGTGCCCTGACCGGCAATGACGTCCGGATCATCGAAAGGATGAACGAAACACAGCTTGTGTTTTTTCTCCAGTACCAATGCGTGCTGATGAGCATCCGAATACGAATCACCATGCAATACCACTTCACCTCCCCGCGCGCGCACGGCATCGATTTTGACAGCGGGTGTCGTGGTTGGCATCACAATCACCGCGCGACAACCCAGCGTACTTGCCGAGAGCGCCACGCCTTGCGCATGATTACCCGCAGAAGCACAAATCACGCCGCGCTTGAGTTGCGCTGGAGGCAGATGCGCCATCTTGTTGTAAGCGCCGCGCAACTTGAAGCTGAACACGCTTTGCATGTCCTCACGCTTGAAATAAATCCGGTTACCTGTGCGTTGCGACAGGTTGGGCGCCAATTCCAGCGGTGTTTCTATCGCCAGATCATAGACTCGGGAGGTAAGAATTTTTTTAAGGTAATCAGGGCGCATGATGGGCTCATTATAATGGAGCCCCTTTCTCTTAGAGCGCAGAATGAACGCAGTCATCGATCCCTTGTTGGCAGCGCTCGCGGTTCCCTCGCTCAGTTTGCCAGCACTATTTATCATCAGCCTGCTGTCGGCAACGTTGTTGCCCATGGGCTCCGAACCTGCGTTGTTTGCTGTAGTCAAAGTGACCCCCAGCTTGTTTTGGCCTGCGCTGATTGTGGCTACCCTGGGCAACACCATCGGTGGCGCCATTAGCTATGGGATGGGTTACGGCGCAAAAAATGTCTTGGCGAAAGAAGCAGGATCTCGATGGTTTGGCTGGATGCAGCGTTTCGGGCCCAAGACATTGCTGCTGTCCTGGCTACCCGTGGTTGGTGATCCTTTGTGCACGCTGGCGGGCTGGCTGAAAATGCCGTTTTGGCAGAGTCTGATCTATATGGCGATCGGCAAATTTCTGCGCTATCTGACAGCGACTGCGCTACTGATGCTGGTACCGGAAGGTGTCTGGCATCGCATACTGCCGTGGTTTTAAGAAGTTAGGACAAAAAGCCGGTAGCGTTGTTTCAGTCCCTGCGGCGGGTACTGGCGTACTCGCCATTACGCGCCCGGCAAGGGGGATCCAGCGTCTTTCGTATTGCACCCACCAACTTCAACAAATAAAAATACGAAGCGCCTGAAGCTCAAATGCCAAACGGCGCTAAAAAGCCACAGTTTTTCGAGGGCTTACACCGGTCATTGTGCATCGCGGTAGGCTAGAATGCGTTTTTAGCATCAGCTCTGCTGTTTCCTCAGATGAACGCCCCCGCAAACATGCAAGTTTTGCTCTCCGACGGCCCGGAAAATACCGCACCGGCACGTCTGCGTGAAATACCCTACAACTACACTTCTTTCTCCGATCGCGAAATCGTCATTCGGCTGCTGGGCGAGAACGCATGGACACTACTCGCCGAACTGCGCAGCGCGCGTCAGACCGGACGCTCAGCACGAATGCTCTACGAAGTATTGGGCGATATCTGGGTCGTGCGCCGCAATCCCTACTTGCAGGATGATTTGCTCGACAATCCCAAGCGTCGCGATGCACTGGTCGAAGCGCTTTACCATCGTCTCGGTGAAATCGATCGTCGACGCATGGCCGACACTGAAGAGCCGGATAGTGCCGCCGCGCAGACCCGCAGTACGCATGTCGCCACGCTGTTGCAGCTCGCCAAAGAGGCCATACGCGATTTTGCAGCCGAGTTTCGTCAGACCGAAGTATTGCGTCGTCGCGCTCTGCGAGAGTTGGGTCGCTACACTGAAAAAGACAATATTCGTTTTGATGGACTCTCGCGCGTATCGCATGTGACGGATGCGACCGAC
>CANKWG010000152.1 GCA_947487325.1 Oxalobacteraceae bacterium
CTGGTCGCTCGCGCATCGTCTGCGACTGGTACCTCCATCCAGAGACGATGAAGGCGCCGAACTACGACTTCTCCGACGCACACGGCTTCTGGGATATGACGAATCGCCAGGACTGGCACGTCTGCGAGCTGCAGCAGCGCGGCACCGCCTCAAAGCGGCTGGAGCCTGGCCGATACAGCGAACTTGAGGCGAGCGTCCAGGCGTTCGACCTGATGGTCGCCGATCGTTACGCAGCAGACGGGAAGCGCACCGCGCGCGGCTGGGCGGCAGGCCTTGCACCGGGCGACATGGATGGTGTGGACTTCAGTGACCGCAATGCGGCGCGCGCCGCGATCGCCGCAAAGCTGAACGCCTCCGCAGAGCCATCACTCACTCGCACCAAGCAGAAGTAAGCGCCGCTCCGCGCGGCTAGATCTCTTCGGTCGGCTCCCCTGCTGGGTTGCCTGGGCCCTGCTCACGCTCCAGGATCTTGAACCTGCGGTCTGCCAACGCGACTGGCGAACGATCCAGCGCAGCGCGCGCGAGCGCCTCGCCCACCGCGGGCGCCTGCTTGTAACCGTGACCCGATCCACCGCCAGCAAGCCAGACCTTCGGATTGGCGGGGTGGTGATCCAAGACGTAGTGCCAGGTGAGGGTGCGCTCGTGCTGACAGGCGCGACTCTCTTTCAGCGGTGCGTCAAGTAGCGCAGGGAAGCGAATGCCAGCACGCTGTCGCGAGACCTGAATGGACTCTTCTGTTGCCTCCTGTGGCCATGGCGCATTGGGGTCAAACGAGCCAGCGTCAAAGTCGGGACCCACTTTTGCGCCGTGTCCACTCTCGTCGGGAATCCCCCAGACGCCAACGCCCGCATCAATCCAGGTTGGGATGTCGCCAACCTGCATCCCTTTCGCCGCAAAGTAGGTGACGTCGCGCCGCACTGGCGTGATCTCCGCTGGCGTGTCGGCACCAACAAGTTCTGGGAAGAGGCCGGGGAGCGATGAGCCTGTTGCCCAGACCACAGCACCAGCGCTGATTGGCGCGCCGCTCGCATCGAGTGCGCTCCCGTCTGCCGCAGGGTGCGCGCGGCCTTGCGTGATTACGCCGCCCGCCTTGGTGAAGGCGCGCGCCGCTGCCCGCACACCGTTCGCTGCACGCAGGAATCCGGCGGTCGGTTCGTAGAGGACGGAGGCGAGTGCGGCGGGACTCATCGCCGGCCAGCGCTTCACCGCCTCATCCGCAGTGATCCGTTCGCACGGGACGCCAGCGGCGCGCAAACGACGCTCGGATTCGGCCTCCCAGAGACCAAGGTCGGAGACGCACCAGGCAACGCCACTCTCCACGAAGAGCTCTTCGCCGCTCATGGTGCCGAGCGCCTTCCATGCGGCGAGTGACTTGCGCGCCCAGCCGAGCAGCAGCTCATCTTCGCCGTGCGCGTGGCGGAAGATGCGACTGTGATCACCAGAGGTTGCGTCGCGATGGCCAGGCACCAGCGCCTCCATCAGTGTGACGCTGGCGCCGAGCTTCTTCGCAAGGAGCGCCGTCCATGTGCCCCAGCTGCCGCCACCTACAACAAGAAGATCAGGGCTCCCGCCCACAACGCCGCGCGCGGCCACGGCTACTTCTTCGAGCCGAGGGTGCGGAATCGCGAGAGGAACTCCTTGGTGCGCGGATCCTTCGGCGCATCAATCACCTGCTCTGGTGGCCCAACCTCGGCGAACTCACCCTGGTCCATGTAGTAGACGCGATCTGCCGCCTCATGCGCAAAGTCCATCTCATGTGTCACCACGATCATCGTGCGCCCCTCATGCGCAAGGTCCGCCATCACCTTCAGCACCTCGCCAACCAGCGTTGGATCGAGTGCGCTCGTCGGCTCATCAAAGAGGAGCACCTTCGGCTGCATCGTCAGCGCGCGCGCAATCGCCACGCGCTGTCGCTGTCCACCGGAGAGTCGTGATGGATACTCGTCGCGTTTATCGCTCAAGCCCACCTTCGCCAAGTACTTCTCGGCGATCGCTTCCGCCTCCTTGCGATCCATACCCTTCACATGTACTGGTGCCTCAACGCAGTTCTGAATCACGCTGAGATGCGGGAAGAGATTGAACTCCTGGAAGACCATGCCGGCGCGCAGTCGGAGCTCTTGAATTCGGGCCTGGCGCTCCTTCCCCTCCTTGTGGAATGGGTCAGCAGCAACAACCACGCCGTCAATCTCTACGATCCCATCCGTTGGGTCCTCCAAGAAGTTAAGGCTGCGCAGGAAGGTACTCTTCCCTGAACCTGAGCGCCCGAGGATGCAGACCGTCTCGCCCGGCCAGACGGTGATGGATGCGCCGCGCAAGACGTGGTTCTCGCCAAACCACTTGGCCATGCTCGTTGCCTTGAGCACCGGCTCAGCGCCCGCCTTTACCAGCACGCCTGGCTTCTCTGCAGGGTGAATCTGATGCACCTGCGTCAGGTCGTTAGCGCCTTTGGCGTGCAGCTGGTCGCTCATCCCTTCAACTCCTTATTCCGATCTCCTGAGGCCATGCGGTGCTCAATCCAGTTCTGCACGGCAGAGAATGCAATCGTCATCACCCAATAGAGTGCCGCAGCGATAAGGAGCGTCTGCAGCGACTTAAACTCTTTCCGCCCAACGTTCTGGGCTCGCCACAGGACCTCATGCAGCGTGACTGCAGATGCGAGCGCTGAGTCCTTGAGCATTGCAATGAAGTCGTTGCCAATCGCTGGCAGGATGATCCTTAACGCCTGTGGGGCAACAATTCTTCGAAAGGCAAGGCGTTCGGACATCCCCAGAGCCACGGCAGCCTCGCGTTGCCCGAGAGGGACCGCCTGGATGCCAGCCCGGAAGAGTTCGGTCATGTAGGCCCCGTAATTCATTCCCAGTGCGCCAACTGCGCAGATGAATGGGTCGAGGACAATGCCAACTTGTGGAAGGGCGAGATACCAGAAGAGGAGTTGGAGCAGCAACGGTGTGCCGCGGAAGAAGCTGACATAGAACGAAGCGATCGCATTCGCCGTTGCGCTCCGAGAGAGACGCCCAACTGCACCGAGCATCGCCAGAAGTGTGGCCAAGATAATTGAGAAAAAGGAGACTGCGATCGTGAGGAAGATTCCACCAACGATGAACGGTGCAACTCGTGAAATGAACTCAACCTCAACATTTAAGTAGACGGCGATAAAGGCGGAAAGAAGGACAAGGATGAGCGCCGAGACGATCCGGAAACGCAACTGCCAGGCAGACGCGCGCCGCTTATCGCTTGCCTCAACGGCATGGGCGAGTGAGTCGCTCGCTCCCCCCTTGAATTCCACACGCCCTCCTTAGGTAGATGAAGAGGGGGCCGCGGGTCTCCCCGCAGCCCCCTCTTCTAGATCAACGTCTCAGGTTTGAACGTCTCTAAGGCTACGGTGCCTTGGTGACGTCTACGCCAAGATAATCCAGCGAATACTGGCTCAAGATGCCATTCGCATGAGCGCCAGCCAGAATCGCGTTGATCTCTTCGCGAAGCTTCGAGCTGCTCAGACCGGACTTATCAAACGCGATTGAGATCTTCTCAAGCGTGATCACCGTGTTGTCAAGGAACTTAATCGCCGCGCCGCTTGCAATGGCGTTGTCGATGAATTCCTTGCTCTGAATGAAGAAGCCCCACGTTCGGCCAGCAGCAAGCGCCTCAATGCAGAGGTTGTCCGTCTCCTGTGAGGTGACGGTAATGCCTGCAGGTGGCGGGCTTGAGACCACGATCAGCTTCTCGTCAGCGAGTTCGCCGTTCAGCCAGCTCTCGTAGATCGTTCCTGAACCAACGCAGGCCTCTAGGCCGGCGAGGTCAGCAAGCGATGCTGCGGTAGAGCTAGTTGGAACTGCGATGAATGAGTTTGCGTAGTAATACGGCTCAGAGAAGTCAATGACCGCCCCTCGCTTGGTTGTCTGGGCCATTGAACCGACGGAGATATCCCAACGGTCGCCCCAGTTTCCGGCGGTGAGTGCATCCCAGCTTGGAGTCACCCACTCAATCTCAACTTCAAGGGCATTTGCGACCAGCGTCGCAACCATGATGTCAAAGCCATCGTAATACTCGCCGTCAACCAGCTCTGAGTACGGTGGGTAGTTTGGATCAGTCGCAATGCGAATGACGCCGTTAGTCTTAATTCGAGTTAGAAGATCTCCGCCTGCTGAAGAGCTGCACCCGGAAACAACCAGGGCGAGCGCCGTCAGCGCAGCGAACACACTACTGCGAATGCGCATGAGTCATACCTCACTTCATGTTTGAGGCGGTGCGACCATGAGGGTCGCCGCTGCGCCTTGTCTGGGATTATGCCACGTGCTCAACGGGGCGCTGAGGGGGGTTGCGGATGTCCCTTAAGCACCATTTCGGGGGTGCTTGGGGCCCCTGTGAGCCTTGAGGGGGCCTGGGAAGTCTGAGGGGCCTTAGGGGGCCTCACCATTAAGCCCAATGAGGGGCTCTTGAGCAGCCGACGAACGCCTCTGGCCTACTTCCGCGCCGCCACCAAGACCCCACCAAAGAGGACCAGCGCCCCAACCAGCTGCCCCGGGGTGGGGATCTCCCCGAAGATAATCACGCCTGCGACCAGGGTCATCAACGGCTGAACGAAGAGGAGCACCGAGCCGACCACGCTTGGGAGATGCGGGATAGAGGCATTGATCAACGGATAGCCGAGCACCTGAGACATCAGGGCGAGCAGCGCCAGCCAGCCGACCCCAGGCCAAACTTCTGGCGGGAGGAGTGAGCCGCTCAGCAGCGCCAGGAGGAGTGAGACGGCGATCGTGCCGATCGCGGAGTCGCGCAGCATGGTGAAGGGGCCAACCGCGGCAGAGCCGGTCGCGCTGGTGGAGATGCGACGCGTGATGACGAGGTAGAGCGCATAGAAGGTTGCGGCACCAATCCCCCAGAGGACGCCAAGTGCCGGGTTGCTCCCTGCAGCGATCACCGCTGGATCTGCCACGCCGTTGACGCCGAACGGATCAACAACGCGCGCAAGTAGCAGCAGCCCAATAAAGGCGAGTGGAATCGCGGCGATCGCTCGTCGCGGGGTGCGTTCACCCGCGAGCGCAGCAAAGGCACCCACGATGAAGACCTGCGCGTTCGGCACCACCGTGGCAAGGCCAACACCGAGGAGTGGAATGGAGACGTGGAAGCACTGCAGGTCCAACGCGAAGAGCCCACCGGCGATGAGTGCGAGCGCGCGGTCACGTGGTGCTGCGCGGTGTCCTTCGCGGCGTGCAAGGAGTGCAAGGAACGGAAGTGCAATAACACCGCGGAAAAGCGTCACGACCGCAGGCGAAGCGTCAGAGAGCTTAGCCAGGGTCGAGGATTGCGAGATAGCAATCGCACCGAGCGCAGCACCGAGCCGCGGACGGCGGGTGGCAAATCCGAGCGGTGCGGCACGCATCTAGCGCGTGTAGGTCACGCTGCCGTCGGCCGCAACGCTCACCGTGATTGGACGAAGTGCTGTTCGGGCCGGACCAACGATCGCATCGCCTGCTGCAGAGAACCGTGCGCCGTGATTGCTGC
>CANKWG010000153.1 GCA_947487325.1 Oxalobacteraceae bacterium
ATCCTAGAATCCACGTCTGGCGGTACATCACGCAACTGCGTATTCCGGTATCTGATTCGGAAGAGTCGTATGTGTTTGAGAGTGGAGGAGATATATTTTCTGGCGCGACGCTGGAAGATTTGAAGGCAGCTATTGACGCCGATGGACAGTATGCTGCGGCTTTGAATGTGGGGACCATTACCGAACCCAGCTTTGGTACTTCTCCTGCGACGACCGATTTCACCAGTTTTGATATTACGATTGATGGCACTGCTTACAGCCTGACGCCTGCGCCAGCGACGCCCACTCTGGCGGCATTGGCAGCAAATCTGAACACCCAATTGGGCGCACTAAATCCGAGTCCAGGCGTGACTGTTAGCGTTGAGGGCACAAATCTGGTCGCGACCACATCCGATGTGACCAAGCGTATCAGTGCGATGACCTTGACTACCGCTGCAGTGGGTGCGGATGCGGGTACTGACGGTGGTGGTCAGCTCACCATTTCAACGGATTCGGTGAGTGAGATTAATCAGAGTTATTCTTTTATTTCGGTTGCAATCGGTACACCATCCACTGAAACCTCAAAGACTGAGAAAATCACTGAACTAACATTCACGATTGATGCTGGTACGGGCTCAACCGATCCTGGCATGGAAAGTCTAATTCTTACCATCGGAACTGATACGTACACCGGCGAAAGTGTTGCTGCTCTTGAAGAGCACATCAATCGGTCTGGAAAATACACGGCGACGCTGGACACCACACTGAATACTTTGGTCATTGGACTCACTGGTGATAGCAGCGACCCAACGCTAATTAATAGCAACTACAAGCTCAGTCATGTTACCGGATCTTTGCAAGCCGATACGATGAGCGACATCGCAACTGAAATCAACGCTGATGAAACATTGGATTACGAAGCCTCTGTTAACGCAGCGGGTCAACTCGTGCTCAAACCCAAAGATGGCGTCAATCCATTTGTGATTCCCGAGTTTTCGATGACGGCCTCGTATGCTAATGGCTTCGAGATTCGCCCGGAGAGCAAAACCACCAGCAGCATGAGCTACCGCGTGGCCTACCTCAGCGACACCTTTACCTTAGATCTTGGCTCCGATCGTTTTGAGGGCGTATCGCTTGATGAGCTGGTGGACGAAATCAATGGCGTGGCACAGATATCAGTCGATACGGCAGATTTCACCGAAACTCTGTCGGGTACCGATATCGCAAGTTTGCGTGTTGTGATGGATTCGGATGTTAAAGATTTGACCATGGTGATAGGCACTTCGACATTCACTGGCTACGACATATCGAGTTTAATCAGTGAGATCAACAGCGACGGAACTTACACCGCATCGGAGACAAGCACTGGAATAACGATTGAGCCAGGTACTGCCACAGCGATTGATCCGACCTACTCGCTGGAGTATTACGGCAAAGACGCTGATCGTGTTTACGATGCAACGACCACAGGTAATTCCGACGGTAGCACAACTATCACGATCACTGCCGTCGGTACGGATGCCAGCATTCCTTCCATCAGTGCGCTGACCGCTTCCTCGTTGGGCGTAGATACTGGCGCTGACGGCATCGTATTTGATCTGACGGTGGATGGATCCGCAACACCAGTGACGATTGACCTGAGCTATCTGAATGATCTGGCATTGACCAAAAAATTTACAGGTATTGAGATTGCTCGGGAAATCACCAATGTGATCAATAAATCCTACGGCGACCAGCGATATTTTGACTTTTCTTCGCTAAAGCTCACGGATGATTCGACTGAAGCCGACATGTTCCGATTGACTGTAGGCGGCGTATCCAAGCCTATATCGCTCACAGAAGGGCAGTTTGGCATCAAGGATTTGTCTGAAGTGACGCTGCAGGACGCTATCTCAGCACTGCAGGCCGTCATAGACAAGGAAGTCGAGTTTCCATCGCCAGTCACGGTGGGGTATGACCCGGTACGTCAAGCGTTTACCTTTAAGCCGGACGATGAGGTGGATGTCTCGATCCGCTCATATACGACTTCCCGGAACGAATTGTTTGGCCTGACCGACGTTGAAACTACCATCGATCCTGATACAGGTACCTGGGGCAAGACTGTATTGCCCAACGGTAGCATGGTCATGTCGGCGGAAGACCAGCGTTATGGCGTTGAGGTGAAATTCGATGAAACCAAGGGTGAGTTCACGATCAGCTCGGGTACTACCGGTGACACCTCCAGTATCTCGATTTCCAAGTCATCTGCTCTGGCTAATTATCTATTTGGATTTGTTCAAGGTGAAAAAGCAACCGAAGTCGATGTGTCTCCGACACCGCTGCGAGGTATCACTTCTACAGCGGCAGTACTGAAAGGCAATGCGATTGGTATCAATCTGGATAACAAGTTTCGAGTGGATGGCTCCAATAACCAGTTTGTTGTGACGGTAGATAACGTCACCGGCCTGATCGTTATGCCCGAGAAGGCCGACTACACGATGGAAGAATTCCGTCAGGCGCTGGAAGATCGTATCAATGCGCTGGCAGATAACTTTGGCCGTACCGTCAACGGTGTGAAACTCGACATCGTGACCAATCCCGGTACCAACACAAAAAGCTTTGTCTTCAAGACCGGCACCACGGGCGACGATTCCTTCCTGAAGGTGTCCTCTAACAGTATCTGGGGCCTCGATGGTTTGCCTAGCGCGCGTGGGTCCACCAGCCGCTGGATTGAGCCACCGCAAGCGCAAAATGCAGACGGCTTCCCGCTGTATGTCGACCGCGATGGACTTGAAACTTCCGATCCTGGCACGTTCTCCGAAGATGAGACTCGCGATCTCTGGTCGCCTATCTTCCTGGATAAGGGCGAGTTGACCTTCAACACCGCGGGTAATCTGAAGTCACCGATGGAAGCGATTGCCTTTAAATCGACCACGATTGGTGACTCCGGTGCGACCCTGCAGTTTTCGATTGATTACGTTTCGTCGACTCAGTACTCATCGCCTTTCGCGGTGCAAAAGCAAGATCAGAACGGTCGCCCCGAAGGTGACTTGATCGGTGTGGATATTGGTGATGATGGTTTGGTGTCGGCATCCTATTCCAATGGCTCCCAGAAGTCGCTGGCAAAGATCGTGCTAGTGAACTTTGCCAGCCCGACGGGTTTACGACAGATCGGTGATGCCAGCTACTACGCAACCTCTAAATCAGGTGATGCAAAGTACGGCGAAGCTGGTTCGGCGGGCTTTGGTACGGTTCGTGCTGGTGCACGTGAACGTGCGAACGTTGACTTGACCAATGAACTGATCGAGCTAATCACAGCACAACGTAACTTCCAGGCGAATGCCAAAGCGATTGAAACCAACAATACGCTGACGCAGGCCATTATTAATATCCGTAGTTAATACGGCAAAGTAACCGGAGTCTGACATGGACCGTTTAGCCTTTACCGCGATGGCGTCGATCAACGAGCGACGCCTGCTGCGTGAACAGCTCAATAACGAGCTGGCTAACGTATCGACTGTCGGCTTCAAGAAAAGCTTCGAAAGCGCCATGGTGGCTGTCAAAGCCAAAGGTGACGGTTTTGATACCCGTATTCAGCCCTTTATCGACAAGACGAATGCTGTCAATCTGGAGCCAGGCGCCATCATGGCCACGGGTAACAAGCTTGATGTGGCCTTGCTCGACAAATCAGTTTTGGGTGTACAGGCCAAAGATGGCACGCTGGCGTTTACTCGTCGCGGCGATCTGCATCTGAACAGTCAGGGCGTGCTCGAGAACGGTTCATATCATCCAGTACTGTCCGAAGATGGTGTGCCCATCACGATTCCGCAGGGTTTCGATGTACAAATCACGCGCGAGGGCGATGTCTTTGCCCGTGATCCTGCGCAGCCTGCGCCTGCGGTGCAGATTTTGGTGGGGCGACTGATGCTGCGGGACTCCAGCAACATCGTTTTCCAGCGTCGGCCCGACAGTCTCTATACACCGCAACAGGAATTCCGCCGGGGTAATGGCGATTTTCAGAATGGCCCGAATCAACCCATCATCGCCGTGGGAGCGCTGGAGAGCAGTAATGTCAATCCAGTCACTGCGATGGTCAAACTCATCGATTTCTCGCGGTCTTTTGAGACGCAAGTAAGAACGATTAAAGAAGCAAAATCACTCGACGAGTCCGGCGCCAGCATGCTCCGCACCCGTAATTAATGTACTGACAGAATAGAGTAAAGAAGAGAGGACATCATGGATGCATCAATGTGGGTAGCCAAGACCGGTCTGGATGCACAACAGACCCGTCTGAACGTTATCTCGAATAACCTGGCCAACGTCAATACCACGGGCTTCAAGCGCGACCGTGCCATGTTCGAAGATCTGCTCTATCAAAATGTTCGTCAGGCTGGTGGTCAGACTGCACAGACCACGCAGGCGCCGACTGGCTTGATGATTGGTACTGGTACCCGCATCGTTGCGACAGAAAAAAATCACGCGCAAGGCAACATGATCAACACGCAAAATGCACTTGATATTGCGGTTGCTGGCGAAGGTTTTTTCCAGATCACCATGCCAGACGGCACGCTGGCCTACACGCGTGATGGTTCATTCAAGCTCTCCAACGTGGGACAGTTGGTGACCGCGACAGGTAATCCGCTCGCACCACCCATCATCATTCCGGGTAATGCCTCATCGATCACGATTGGTGAAGATGGCACCGTTAGCGTAGAAATCTTTGGTGGCGGCGGTGCGCAGCAGCTGGGTCAGATTCAGGTCGCGCGCTTCGTAAATGCTGCCGGCTTGACCCCCTTGGGCGGCAATCTCTACAAGCAAACTGTCGCTAGTGGTGCACCTCAGTTGCTCAATCCGGGCACGCAGGCGGCCGGCACGCTCCGTCAAGGCATGCTCGAGGCATCCAACGTGAACGTGGTTGAAGAAATGGTCAACATGATCGAAACCCAGCGTGCGTATGAAATTAACTCTAAAGCCATCTCTGCCGCCGACGGCATGCTACGCTTCTTGAATAACAACATGTAATGAAAATCCACAAGGATTCCATGAATAAGCTCACTACCGTAACAACGCTGGCTTCCGCTGCATTAATGGCTGCATGTGCCGGTCCGATGCCGGTAGCGCACTCACCGCAATTCGCACCGGTGACGCCTTTGCCTGCAAATGTAAACAGAAATGTGACAGGCGCCATCTTTGCAGCCGACAGCACTGATCTGTGGCAAGCCAAGCGCCGCGATTATCGAGTCGGCGACATCATTACAGTCTTGCTGTCGGAGTCAACGCAAGCGGCAAGGTCGCTCAACAACGAAACAAGCCGTGAGTCCTCCAATGATACGGTGCCGGCCGGCGTTTCGACGGCGCTACAAGCCACCGGCGTCACGTTAAATGGCACCAAGCTCCTGAATGGACTTAAAACCGATGGCGCGAATATTTCCAATAAAGGTACGGGTGTCGCAGATCAGCGCGCCTCGCTGTCCGGTTCGGTCGCTGCCACTGTGAT
>CANKWG010000154.1 GCA_947487325.1 Oxalobacteraceae bacterium
CGCAGAACGGAGTTTTACGCCCGTCATGTACCTTGGCTACGGCTGGCGCATGTGAGACGACACATTCAGCCCTCGTTCCACAAGATCAATACCACTAGCATTTACTGAGACATGGCGGTCATGACAGGCTTCGTAATGGCACCAGGGCAAATGAGGATGCGTCTCACACGAAGAGCTTGCCTAATGCACTTGGCACTTGGGTCTTCATTTTTGATTCACACACAGGGACACGCGCGAAACAGCGCCGCCATCATGGACTTTAGAGATCCCGACCTAGCCCAGCAGATGAGAATTGTGAACGACGATGTCATGGGCGGACGATCAAATTCTCGCTTTATCATCGATCCTGAGGGCGTGATCTTCGAAGGTAGGGTCTCGCTGGAAAACAACGGTGGCTTCGCCTCCGTGCGGTGCCCAGTCAATTTTCCACAGGATGCCTCAGGCTTGCAATTGACTACACGCGGCGACGGCCAACAGTACCAACTCATCATCCGCACAGAGGCATCCACCAGGGCGCCCATCTACAAAAGCAGTTTCGTGTCTTCAAAAGACTGGCAGACGCATCCATTCAAACCAGCAGATTTTGAGGCCCAATTTCGCGGAAGGCCGGTTGAGGCAAAACCCTTGGTTTTCTCTGAAGCCCTTGAGTTCGGCCTCCTGATCGCCGATAAGCAAGCAGGCGCGTTTCGACTTCAACTCCGCCAACTTCAGACGATATAAGCCATACGCACGCTGCAAATCCGGTAAATTCACTTCTCCTTACCTCTTTGTTTTTCATTACTGCTCATAGGAATGGCGCATGAATAGCTGGTATCAATCTTTATTCAAATGGCACATCGCCTCTCACAGGGAACGAGCCTGGAAGCGCGTCGTCGCAGCCTGTCAGGGCGAGGATGTTGAAAGCGAAGGAACGGTATGGCGGTACTGTGAGCTGAGCCAGGTCGAGACTGTTCTGACCATCGAGCAGTTAAGCCACTATCTGGCCTCCGAGTTTCCCCATCACTGGGAACCGCATTCCGAAAGTACTGGTTACGTGCGTATTGACGAGTTTCCTGCGCTTCCGGAAGAGAGCGACAAGAACGCAAACGAACGCCCCTGCGCCAGAGGCAAGTGCCCCTGCTGTATGCGCACCGGCAGCACGCGCGGCTGCTGGTGCTCATTGAACTGACTTGTCTGTCATTTGGACACCCCGAAAATCAAGAGGAGGTAGCCATGTTTTCGCAATTAGAAAATTATAAAAATCCAAAGCTGATATTAAATTCCATTTTGCAGGCGCTTTACACCCAAGTGACCACCAACCGCGCCATTGCACATTTCTTCATGAATGTTCACATGGACGCCTTGATCGCCGATGTCCACAAGTTCAGTCACTTTGCGATGGAGCAGCCAGAAAGTCACTATCGCGATCCCATGCGCGCTCAAAAAAGCTCAATGCCCGGCATTCAAGTCAGCTCAAGCGTGTTCGAAGAAGTTCACAAAATTCTTGTTCAAATTTTGAAGGACCAAAGCATCGCCGAAGATCACATCCCCAGACTGTCTTTTGAAATCCTCGAAATAGTCGAAGAATCTCGTGCTCAATTCAGCGACACCATCATGATGGCACTCAAGATGGAAGATGTGACACAAGACAGTCTTCTAGAGGTATTCAAACGATTCAAATTTGACGCGAAACTGGCCGGGAAAAATGAAATCAGCGTTGAGAGCGGTATCGATATCCCGATCATTGTAAAGATACGACCCAAGGACAAGTCTATCGTTTTGATCGGCAAAGCCGTATCCGTAGAAAATTCAAAACTCAAGGATGTAGAAGAAATTGCGACGATAGCAAAAGAAAAGCATCCTATTTTCCCGGTGAAAGCGGTTGAGGATGATGATGACTGGCCATTTCTGCTGATGGAAAAATCCTTCTCCTACGAAGACGGCGTACCGTTGCGATTACTTTTCCGACTGGCGAAAAGTTTTTCGACTGCTTTTTATCGCAACGTCAAATGTGATTCACAAAAAATTCTTACCTACAATGTGACGAATCGCTGATAAAAAAAAATTTAAACATATGCAGCGCCTCAATTGGCTCGCAGGTCAGGTGCGGATGGTCGCCGATCCAACAGATCAGTAATGATTGTTTCATAAGCAGCCGCCACCTCTAGTAAAGCACCATCCCCGTTGGGCTGCCCAATCAACTGCAAGCCCATGGGCCATCGACCCGATGCATCAAATCCGGCCGGGACACTCATCGCCGGCAAGCCCGCCATCGTTGCGTAGATAGTGCACTCCATCCAACGGTGGTAGGTATCCATCGTGCGACCGGCAATCTGTGTTGGCCATGCCTGGTCGGCAGGGAAAGGCCAGACTTGGGCGACTGGCAAAGCAAGCACATCAAAACACGACAGCAGCTTCAACATCGCGTTGTAAAACGTACTGCGTACCTCACTTGCCATTTCGAATTCGGTGTAGAGCAAACCTTCAGCCTGATCATATTCCCAGAGTGTTTTACTCTCGAGCAGTTCGCGCGCACGCGGTAGCTTGATCAGGCCGCGCACATTGGCTGCGGTAAGTGCGCGCCGCCACACAAGCCATGCCTCCCAAACGGCTTCCGGATCAAACTCCAACCCGGATGACAAAGGCTCTACCACCGCACCTGCCGCTGTCATCCGCTGCAGTCCTTGTTCACACACCGCCAGCACACCGGTTTCGAGCGCCAGATGACCATTCAGACTGCCCAGCCAGCCGATGCGCAATCCCTTGAGCGAGGATGCATCAGGCCAGTTCGAAGGCAATGCGTAAGCTGTGCCTAGCGACATGGGGTCCCGTGGATCCGCGCCGGCCTGCGTGGCCAACAATTGCGCCAGATCGCGCACGTTGCGAGCCATCGGGCCTTCGATCGCCAGTTGATGCAACCAGAATTCAGCCCGCGGCCAGCGCGGCACCAGCCCCTGACTGGGGCGCATGCCAAACACATTGTTCCAGCCTGCCGGATTACGCAGGCTTCCCATGAAATCCGATCCATCCGCCACAGGCAGCATCTGATGCGCCAACGCTACCGCAGCACCACCACTGCTGCCGCCGGCACTCACGCTTGTATCCCACGCATTACGGGTCGTGCCATGAATCTTGTTGAAGGTATGCGAGCCCAGACCCAGTTCAGGAATGTTGGTCTTGCCGATGATGATCGCGCCAGCCGCCTTGATACGCTCCGCAATGATCTGGTCGTGTTGTGGCATCACACCTTGGAGCAAAGGACACCCAAAGTCGCTTGGAAAACCAAGTACATGCGCAGTGTTTTTAATCGCATGCGGTATCCCATGCAGCCAGCCCATGGATTCACCGCGTGCCAGCTGCGCGTCACGCGCATCAGCTTGTCGAAGCAAATCATCATCGGCCGCCAAATGAATCAGCGCGTTGTAATGTGGATTCAAACGATGAATCCGAGCCAGATAGGCCTGCATCACCTCACGGCACGACAGCTTGCGATCGTGTATCGCAGCCGATAGTGCTTGCGCGGTTAGGCTGGTAATGTCATCGGGGTGAGATTGCATAAATATCTGGACGAATACAGGATTGATCAGAGCGATGCATCGCAATTTCATCCGCATTGAACAACGAAGGAACCAGTACAAAGACACTGCGTTCAAACGCGGCACGCTGCACAGGATCAAAAATGGAAGGCATACAGATCTCCGGCGAACAGGGTTGGTGATTCGCACTCTACTACTGTGTCCGAGAACCTCCAACAAAATGCCCCGCGTAGTGTCGGACCTTTTCAAGGTAAACATCATCAGGAGTACAAGCATCTGCTAGCCAGATATGCAGTTTTCATTTAAATAATGATGAACGTTTTGCTTGCCTCGTGTGCCAGAGTCTGCGATAACGCGCGAAGCCGGCCCTCGTTGTCACTAGGCCTCGCGCTTCGCGAGAAAATCTTGGGTGCACGGTTTATCAATCAACCACGAGACATCACCATGAAAACCTTCACTACCGCCCTTGCCCTGCTACTGTCGCTGTTCGCACTGCCCGTCACTGGCCATGCGCAATCCACGCAGGTGCGCACCGAGTACCTGATGACGGTCTACCTGCCCACTGAGCGCAAAGCGATCGATCCCACTCTCACCATCGTTAACATCCTGCCCGGTGGTTGGGTCAAAGGACCCGGCATCAATGGCAAGGTCATCGCGCCCGGCGGTGACTGGATACGCACGCTGCCCTCGGGCGCATTGCGTCAGGAGGCCAAGCTGACGATTGAAACCGATGATGGCGCGTTCATTCACATGAGCTATGTCGGTGTCGTCGCCATGAGCAAAGAAGCCGCCGAGGCGCTAGGGCGCGGCGAAGTCTTGAACGACAAGAGCGTGCCGTATTTCATCAACACCCCACTTTTCCAGACCTCAGCAGAAAAGTACGGCTGGCTGAACAAGGTGCAGGCGATCGGCAAGATGGTCGAGCTCAAGCGCACCAGCACCGAGGCTTATGTGAAGTACGACATCTTCATCGCGCGCTGATAACGCATCCAACGCAGGGGCCAGACCTTTTCCACGGCCACCGCCCGGTTCACCCGCATCAGCACAAGGGCGGACCGGGATCACCCAAACCATCTGAAAATTCATACTTTTTCAGACGAATTTTCTGAATCGCTCCAATTCTGGCAAAAATTCAGAAACATTTTCCGCAAATAAGCCCCTATATTTTCGGTATCGGATTTCACTGAAATCCGTGTGTTTCAGCCGCTACCGTGGCACCCCGCCCTGTGACCCGACACCGTCTTACCGGACGAGCAAAGGCCGCAGCGCAACCCCGAAAACTGAAGGAGGAGACTTCCATGACGACCGAGACCGAGAGCGGGCCCGCCGCCGCCACAACTTCGTCCACTGCCACCGCCATTCGTCGACCTGACGTCACACTGGACGACAAATACAGCAAAGTCGACGGACGTATTTATCTCTCAGGTATTCAGGCGCTGGTACGCCTGCCCATGATGCAGCGACTACGCGATGCCGCAGCCGGCCTGAACACCGCCGGCTTCGTCAGCGGCTACCGCGGCTCGCCACTCGGCATGCTGGATGAAGCACTCTGGAAGGCACAAAAACACCTGGATGCACATCATGTGAAATTTGTACCGGGCGTCAATGAAGACCTCGCCGCCACCGCAGTCTGGGGCACACAAACCGTGGGTCTGGTCGGCCCTGCCAAATACGATGGTGTGTTTGCGCTTTGGTATGGCAAAGGTCCCGGCGTTGACCGCTGCGGTGACGTGTTCAAGCACATGAATCATGCAGGCACCGCGCAGCACGGCGGTGTGCTGCTGGTTGCGGGCGATGATCATGGTGCGTATTCATCGACGCTGCCGCATCAGTCAGAACATATGTTTTCCGCTTGCATGATCCCAGTGCTCTATCCGTGCAATGTGCAGGAGTATCTCGACCTCGGCTTG
>CANKWG010000155.1 GCA_947487325.1 Oxalobacteraceae bacterium
GGGAACGGCGGTCACGCTGAAGGTCAGAATCGGTCGGCCAGCAGTCGAGACTTTGGTCACGGATGGATCACGCATGTCAGCCGGCAGATCGGCGCGCACCCGCGCTACCGCATCGCGTACATCATTTACCGCATCCGAGAGATTTTTTTCAAGGACAAACTCCACCGTGACAGTCACTTGCCCATCGAGCACCTTGGTATAAATGTTTTTGATACCCTGCAGACTAGCAACCGAGCCTTCGATCTTGCGCGCCACCTCGGTCTCGAGTTGGGCCGGCGCAGCACCCGGCAACGAAGCCACTACGTTAACGATAGGCAGTTCGATATCGGGAAGATCCTGAATCGCATTCGAGCGAAATGCGAGAAGACCTGCGAGCGTCAGCAGCGCGAATAATAAAATCGCGGGTACTGGATGGCGAATCGAGAGCGCGGAAAAATTCACTGAGCGACCTTTGTCTCGCGCTTGTTGTCACGCTCTACCGAATTACTACGGGTAACACGCACCAGATCACCATCGTTCAAGAAACCAGCACCGGCCACCACAATCTCGTCTTGCAGAGAAACACCATCGGTAATCTCAACCTGGTCCTGCAGGTAGCGACCCGTCTTCACCTTCAGCTGCGCCACGCGCCCGTCGGGCTTGATCTGAAATACATAGCTAAATCCATCGCGCACGACCACTGCCTGTTGCGGTAGCGTGACACCGTTGCCACTGCCAAGCATGAATTCGCCGCGCGCGAACATACCAGGTTTGGCAGCTGCCTCACCCGAAGCACCGGGAAGTAAATCAACATAGACCAGCGCCGATCGATTTTGCGGGTTAACGGTGGGGCCGATCATGCGCACCTTACCGTTCAAGCGTGTGCCATTTGCTACTGCTACCGTGACGCCAGAGCCGATGCGTATACGTGAGAGCTCGCTCGCCATCACCTCAGCGCGCCACTCCAGCCTACCCTTGCGAATCATTCGAAATAGCTCGGTACCGCTTGGGACAACTGCACCTACGGTCGCACTACGTGCGGAGATCACACCGCTGTCCGGCGCTAGTAATTGTGTGAACTTAAGTCGCATTTTTTGTGCACTGACCGATGCCTCGGCCGCTGCGACGCGCGCACGCGCAGTTTGCTCTCCGGTCAGAAATTGATTGATCTGCTGGGTGCTGATGGCACCGGTATTTATCAAGGATCGAGCTCGCTCGGCATTCGAGCTTGCTTCGGCAAGTGTCGCCTGAGCCTCCAGCAAAGTGGCGTTGGCCTGGGCAAGATCTGCTCGCACAGTCTCGTCGGAGAAGCGCGCAATGGTTTGCCCGACACGTACAACATCACCAACATTCACTAACACCTCGGTCAAGCGCAGCCCATTAGCCTCGCTACCGATACTTGCCTCCTGCCAGGCGGCGATATCGCCGTTGGCAGCCAGTGTCTGCGAGAGACGGGTGAGCTGCGGGCGCGCTGTACTGACGGTCAATGCCGCCTTCGCATTTGACGGCGGCTTGTTGCTTGCTGCTTTGTCATCCGCCTTGCTGCTGGGGGTGAGTAAAAGCGACACGGCGAGCACCAGCAGCATAGACAAGCTTGCGATTGTCGGTCGCGGAAGTTGACGCGAGAACTGTCGGATCAGGTGCAAGGGAATCATGGTTTCGACTCTGAAAGGTTTTTGTCTGATGATGTTGGCGATTGCCAGCCACCGCCAGCGGCGCGGTACAAGGCGATCCATGCTGCAATACGTTCACGCTGCAGACTGACCAATGCGGTCTCTGCGCCGAGTTTGCTGCGACGCGCTTCTTCCAGATCGATCAGACTGTCAAAACCTTTTTCGTAGCGCCGCTGGGCAGCATCGAGCGAGATCATGAAACCGTCGATAGCGATCTGTGCATCATCGCTGCGCGCCGCGATGCTATCGAGATTAACCAAACTCTCTTCAACCTCACGTACTGCGCGGCGTACGGTGGCGCGATACGTATTGGCAGCCTCTTCATAACGCGCCACCGCCGCAGCTACATCGGCGCGTCGCCGATTGCCATCAAAGATAGGCAGACTCAGGGCAACCGGACCCACCGTCCAACTGTTCAAGTTGAATGCGCCATCGCTGGTCTCAAATCGATTACGACCAATGGTTCCGGATAGCGATAGTCGCGGGTAACGTCGCGCTTCTACACTACCGACATCGTTGCTGGCGGCAGCGACTTCCTGCGCAGCTGCATAAATATCAGGACGTTGCGCTAGCGTTGCCGCAGGAAGCTGAGCTAGGGGTACCGGCGTCGGGAGCGGCAGGGTCGCGGGCACGCTGTCGAGCTTGGCGCGCAGATCGGGTTCATCAAGACCGGTCAACATGACCAGTGCTTTGATATCCACATCGCACTGCGCACGCAGCGCAGTGACTCGGCTGCGTCCCTCTGCCGCACTGGCCCGAGCCAGCGCTGAATTTGCCGGAGGCTGAAATCCAGCTTTAACCGCCAGCTCAGTCAAACGCGTGATCTCTGTACGTGAGGCCGCATCGGCTTCTACAACCGTCAGCAAACGCCTACAGCCCCGCAAGGCGTAGTACTGATTAGCCGTCTCCGCTGCCACCGAAACGCGCGCCTCATGCCAGTTGGCCTCTGCACCTTGTGCGCGGCGCTGCGCCGCGTCGCGCGCCAATCGATTTGCACCAAACAGGTCGATCTCCCAACTGGCCTGCAACGAACCCTGGTAAACATTACCACCGGGGAAAGGCGGAAACGCGCTGCGGCGCTGCGCACTGACACCCGCATCGAGAGTCGGCTGTAGCGCGCCATCCGCCGCGAGTCGCTCTGCATTCGCTTGTTCGATCCTTGAGCGGGCGGCACTGACACTACTACTCACATTTTGCGCCGCACCGATCAGATCGATCAGCAGCGGGTCTTGCTGCTGCCGCCACCAGTCTGCCAGCGCCGACACTTGCCCACCATGTGCCAAAGCGCCCTCACCGGGCATGGGGGCGATCCACTGCGCGGGAGGAGCCAGATCAGGCTTGGCCGCTGGCAGTAGCGAGCTGATATTGACGCACCCACTCAGTTGCATGCACAGCAGGAGTGACACGATCACGTACCGAGCGCGGAAATGGATGGGTAGTAATGGCATTTTTTCAAAAAAATGAAAACCGTGCGCATTATCCCAGAATCTGAAATTCAATCTCTGTGACGAAAAGAAAGATACGGGCAAAAATACGACTGGTCTGCCGTCAGTTTAGGGCCACGAATCAAGAGAGTTTTACATCGAAAATCCTTGCATTGATAAGGCTTGATTCTGAAACAACTAAAGCGAGTAGATTTGCAGTTCTAGATGCATGGAATCTACTTGGAAATCTACAATATTTATTCTAAGAATTGGTACAGAAAACTAAGCCAAACATTCTGTACGGTTTGACCATACCCGCAATCTCGCGCGCAAAAAAAAAGCCCGCTACAAGAGCGGGCTAATCCTATGCCTTCGGGGGAGAAGACCAGGGGAGACGATCAATACATTTGCGGTATCAAATGCGCGGTCGTTTTCAGTGATGACCGAAAATCTTTCTGATACTCCGTGGGCGGCACCCAGCCATGCTGGCGCCAAATGTCCTGTACACCACCGGTCGATGAGCGCCGGGGCCTGATGCCGTGCTTGGGTAATTCGGGATAAACAAAGTTACCTGACTGCGTCATTGCCTGATTCATGTGTTCTCTCCTTTATTGCCTTATCCAATCAATGCCGGTGAGGTTATTCAAATAGCCCCACCCAGCCTTGCATATCAGTAAGCAATAAACAGGCCAAATAATCGTCAAAAAATCGGCACTTATTCCAATAAATGCAATACTAATACCTTAACTTATTGAAATAAAAGGAGATTTATTGATTACCTATGAGCAAACATATTATCCCTAAGGCGATATGAAAGCTCGTGGCAACTGCAGAAAGCGGCAAAACTGTCGATATTCAAGATAACTGGCGAAGAAAGGGGAAGCAAAGCCACATTAGTAAAGGAGCAATATCATGAGTATCGAGCTCGGGCGGGAAATTGATTCGATAGCCTCGCGGCATTCCGGGAACGGCAACTCCGGCAGGAACCGCCGCAGTCAGCATCAAGAGAAGCTCAAGGCGCTGGTCGCAGCACTCAAATCGGGAAACCTATCGGACGCACGCGCCTGCTATCAAGACCTGGTGGATTTCAATCCGGCGCTCGCTGACAGCTATTTCCAGCGAGTCGGCCATGCACTTATCAGTGGCAATCTCTCAGGTGCACAGCGGGTGATTGAGGAAATCTACGGACAGAACCAAATCATTTTTGCAAAGCCGGTATCGAGCATGCCCGTGGCAACACCTCGACATTCCACGCGGGATGATTTTGGTGTGCTGGTCGATTTGTCTGCCTGATTGCTCAGTGACTTCAGCGCACTGACGCCTCGCAGGCTTCACGCATCGCGCGTGTTGCTACCTCTTCCAGCCAACTGAGATCGACATCGGCGTGGGCTTCGCACAAGAACCATGGCTCACGTGAATCTGGTTCGAGCATGACACCGTAATCGATCAGCTTCCACGCAAAATCGCGATAGAGATCGCTGTTGGTCACGCGCCAGTCGCGATAACTCTGTGGCACATCCGGTGTGAAATGAATGCCCAGCATCGCCGGTGGTCCGGCGAATGCATGCTCAACGCCTGCTGCCGTAAACACTCGCCCCAACAACGCACGAATCTCGTCACCCACCCGATTAATCGTCGCTAGTGCATCCGTTTGATCCAAAATATTTAGCGTCGCATGCGCTGCCGACAGCGCGACCAGATTGGCGGTATAGGTACCGCCATGTACTACCCCACCCTTGTTCGAACCCACCACATCCATGACCTCGGCCCGCCCACCAAAGGCAGCTACCGGGTAACCATTACCCATGGCCTTGGCATAGGTCGTCAGATCCGCATAGATGCCATACAAAGCTTGCGCACCACCTTTGGCGACACGAAATCCTGTCTTGACTTCATCGATGATCAGCATCGTGCCGTGCTGTGTACATAAATCACGCAGGCGCTGCAGCCATTCGGGCGTGGCAGAGATACTGCCCGCATTGCCGATGATGGGCTCGAGCACCACACACGCGATTTGTTCGCCCTGCTGCGCAAACAAATGCTCAAGCATCTGATGATCATTGAGCACGATGAGATCAACAAGATCTCGCGCACGCTGCGGAATGCCACCACCAAACGGAATCACTGACGGCGGCGCACTGCCCTTCGGATCCCAGTGTTCGATATCGGACTTCCACATCATCTCGTCGTATAGTCCGTGGAAACCGCCTTCGACAATGACCACCCGATCACGGCGTGTGTAGCCACGCGCAGTGCGTACCGCGCCCATCACCGCCTCAGTGCCGGAATTGGCAAATCGCATCTTCTCGATGTTGGGG
>CANKWG010000156.1 GCA_947487325.1 Oxalobacteraceae bacterium
CGCCGCCCCACAGAGGTGCGGCGTTCTTGTTTTCCCAAACGATCTTGCCGGTCTTCGGATCAATCGCGCGCATCGCGCCGATGTAGTCCTCATGCAATGGTTTGATGGTGAAGCCAGCGCCCAGATAAGCGGCACCCTTCTTGTAGGTCACAGGCTCATTCCAGATTTCCATGCCCCACTCGTTGGCTGGCACGTAGAACAGGCCAGTCTTCGGGCTGTAGGCCATAGGCTGCTGGTTCTTGCCGCCCAAGAAAGAAGGAGCGGAGAACACGACATTGCCCTTCTTGCCATCTGGACCTTTGGTGGGGTCGCCAGGACGGTTTGCAGGATCGTAGTTCGGACGACCAGTTTTCAGATCGATGCCGGTTGCCCAGGTGATCTTGGAGACGAACGGGAATGCGCCATTGAGCTTGCCGTTTTTCGCATCGATCACATAGAAGAAACCGTTACGGTCAGCCGAAGCACCCATACGCTTGCCGTCCATGTCGAACGTGACGAATTCATTCACGCCGTCATAGTCCCAGCCGTCGTTCGGAGTCTTTTGATAGTGCCAGGAGATCTTGCCGGTCGCGACATCAACAGCCACGGTCGAGGTCGAGAACAGATTGTCGCCAGGGCGCAGATGGCTGTTCCATGGTGCAGGGTTGCCGGTACCGAAATACGCCAGACCTGTTGCTGGGTCATAGGTGCCGCCGAGCCAAGTCGTTGCGCCGCCCGATTTCCACAGATCGCCAGGCCAGGTCTTGTTGGTTGTGCCGGAGATACCGTTTTCGATGGCCTTGCCGCCTTCGTATTTGTAGCCCATGTGGCCTTCGACCACAGGACGTGTCCAGACCATCTTGCCGGTCTTGGGATCGCGCGCTTCAACGCGGCCGATCACACCGAACTCACCACCAGACACGCCGGTCAGCAGCAGACCTTTGGCGATCAGCGGAGCAGCAGAGGCGGAATAGCCCGCAGCGTAGTCATCGATTTTTTCTTTCCAGACCACGTTGCCGGTGTTCTGATCCAGTGCGACCAGCTGTGCATCCAGCGTCGCGAAGATGACCAGGTTGTCAAACAGCGCTGCGCCACGGTTGATCACGTCGCAGCAAGGCATGATGCCTTCAGGCAGACGATGCTCATACTTCCAGAGTTTCTTGCCTGTCTTTGTATCCAACGCGTAAATACGCGAGTAGGAACCCGTCACGAACATTTTGCCGTTGTGTATCAGTGGTTGCGATTCCTGACCGCGCTGCTTCTCACCACCGAACGAAAACGACCATGCCGGAACCAGCTTGGAAATATTGCCCGCATTGATTTTATCTAGCGGTGTGTAACGCTGACCTTGCTGACCCATACCCCAGGACAGGACGTCACCGACGCTCTGTGCGTCTTTCTCAATCATTGCGTCCGTGACGCCGGCAGCAAATGCCGACGATCCGGTGATCAGCGCCATGCCGACCAGAGACGCTAGTAGTTTTCTTTTCATTAACTTCTCCCCCTTGGTTATGCCAATTTGGCTATTCGGTTGCAAGCGTTGTGTGTGGCACGCGGCCACAGACGTGAAGCAACTGTTTTGTAAAGGCAAAAGCCATGCCATGAAAATTTCTCACGCAAGTGGTCAAGAAGCCGCAAAAACGCTCAAGTTTGGCGCTCTGTTCTGGTACATAAAAGCCGGAGTGTCACAAAATTCAACAGAAGCAGGTTGTGACACTCTGGCTCATACCATGCAGAGTCAGCCTGATCGAGGTGGCATGAATCCTTCATGTGGAGAAGTTCGCTACAAAAATACTGATTCGATCAAGGTTACTTAATGACGCTCACCGCAGAATTATTGGCACGTTTTCTGGCCGCGGCCGTGCGCTTTTCCGGGCTGCCGGCGGTCGAGCCCGCTGACCTGCCCGCTATCGAGCAGGTCAGCGCGCAAGCCTTGGCGCAAAAGGTGTGTCCGGACGCCCCCGGGACTTGTAACAGCGTAGCGGCCTTGTTTGATACCGAGAGTTACCGAATTTATTTGCGCGACACACTGAATCCGACCGACCCGATGGACAACTCATTCATCGTCCATGAGCTTGTGCACGTGCTGCAGTTCAAAAAATTTGGGCACGATCACTTCAACACCTGCCGCAAGGTACTCGACAGCGAGCAGCAGGCTTACTACGTGCAGAATAATTATCTGGGTGAAGAAGGAATCGACTGGCGCGAGGGGTTTTTGCTGAGATTTATGAAATGCCCGCCGGAAGAGGTGGTGAAGGATGAGTTGGGGCGGGATGTTAACTGAAACGTGGGTGCAGTTTTATTTGAGGAAGTTCGAGTCGCGTTCTCACTCTCGGTAATAGAGCGCAAGTTGTAATGCAGCAGCCATGATTGTCCCGTATGCCTTCTCGCCAAAGGCTTCAATCAATTGATCTTTGGAATGGATTGATACAGGCATCCAGCGCTTTGCAAAACTAATGGCGTCTCCATTTTGATCTGTAAAAGTTTCCCCAGCAGCTTGGGCTTTTGCGAAAGCTAAAAAAACTGAAAATTCATTTTTGACTTTTGCGAGACTGCGAGTGCTTGGTGCAACAATATCAAGCGCACGATTGAGGTTTTCAACTTCATTGATCTCAGTTTGAAGTGCTGATAAACCGGTCTTGGTGGGATCACTCTGAAGCCCGACAAACACCGGGATTATGCAGGTGTTGGTAATCGGGGCAATCTCCAAGTTGAATTGTTTGACGCTGATTGAGCTGGGAGATTTTTGTGTCGGCGTACCTTTTACGTTTTTCGTCGCCCCTGACTCATTCCCTTGGTTTTTGACGGAAAACAAGTCGCTCACGTGGGACCAGGCTGACTTCACATTTTTTTCAAAATTGTCTAATTTCCGATTAAATTTTTCTGCTGCGGACTCCGTGTGTTTTGTATAAATGGTGGTGTTACCTGAATAGCTGGTGACAACGCGATCATTTCGCCCAAGTCCACGTTGAAAGGCCTTTAGCTCCTTTAACGCATCTTGATCGAGAGCATTACGGTTGATGCTGACGGTAGTCGGGGAAGGTATGGGTCGGCTCATGGTCGCAAAATCCAATCAGAGAAAATGGCTTCACTCCAGCGGACGGGCGTTGAAGCGCTAAATTCAGTGTCGGTTTTTGCAAATTTGTTCCGATAAACGCACAAAAATGCGAATAAAAATTTGATTTCGCAAAGAAACAAACTACCCGACGACGAATTGGCGGGCAGCCGGTGATGGGGGTGATACGGCGCGGCCGGTCGATTAGCCTCGACCCGACTTCACCAGCCCCCGCTGCGGATCGTAGCCGGCAGCCGCGACCATATAAAACACCAACGACGAGATCACCACTACTGCCAGCGACAGCGGTGCGATTTTTCCGTATAGCGCATAGCGCAGTGCCTCGACTGCGTGCGTAAACGGGTTGAAGGAAGAGACCTGATAAATCCACTCGGCGCCGGCATTTTGCATGCGCTGAATCGGATACAGGGCAGAGGACAAAAAGAACATCGGGAAGATGACGAAATTCATCGTGCCTGCAAAATTCTCCAGCTGCTTGATATACACCGACAGCATCAGACCAAACGCCGAGAGCATCAGCGCACCCAGCACCAGTGCGGGCAGTGCGCTCAGCACCTGCCAGGGTGAGAGACCAATGCCCCAGACCACCACGATGATCATGTAGGCCAAGGCCTGCAGCACAGACAAGAAAGCGCCGCCGGCGAGTTTGCATGCCAGCAGATAGCCGCGCGGCAGCGGTGCGGTGAGCAAGAGGCGCATGACGCCCATTTCGCGGTCATAAACCATCGCCAGTGACGATTGCATGCCATTGAACAGACACACCATCAGTGCTAATCCCGGCACCATGTACAGACGATAGTCGAGGTCGGGATTGAAAGGCATCACATTGCCCAAGTCCGGCATCTGCCGAAAGCCTGCAGCAAATACCACCATCCATAGCAGGGGCCGCACCAGCGACGACGCAAGTCGGCCTGGTTGACGCAGGAATTTGTGCACTTCGCGACCGGTGATGGCCGCCAGCGCCAGACGTGCATGCAGTAGCTTCATGGTTTGCCCTCTGCGCGCGTGAGATTCAGAAAGGCATCGGTCAGATTGCTGTGCCCGCTCTGTTTGACGAGTTCTTTCGGTTGGCCTTCGAATCGAACTTTGCCGCCGGCCATGACGACAATACGGTCAGCGGCTTCGGCTTCATCCACCAGATGTGTGGCCCACAGGACGCCCATGCCACGCTCGCGGCACAAAGCTTTCACATCAGTCAGTATCGATGCGCGCGACGCAGGATCAATGCCGACTGTGGCCTCGTCCATTAGCAGCAACTGAGGTTCGGACAAAAGCGCGCGCGCCAACTCCACCTTGCGACGAGTGCCGCCGGATAGCTGACGGCAGGTTTCGCTGGCGCGCTCGGTCAGACCGAAACGTTCCAGCCACTGCGTGATACGAATTTTTGACTCGTGGCGAGAAATGCCATGCAGGTCGGTCTGAAAGCGCATGTTTGCCTCGACTGACAGATCCAGATCGAGTGCCGGCTGCTGAAAGACGATAGCCAGACGTGCCAGTGCGGCGATAGGATTTTTGCCGATATCGAAACCAGTCACGCTAGCCGTGCCTGCATCAGGCACGAACAAGCCAGATAGCATCTGAAATAGGGTGGATTTACCGGCGCCATTAGGGCCCAGTAGCGCAACGAATTCGCCAGCGCCGACGGTAAAGCTCACGCCATCGACAGCCTTGCGCTCACCAAAGGATTTGCGCAGCTCGGTGATAACCAGCGGTTCAGGGAAGAGGGAGGACAAGCGATCTCCGATACTTTTTTTGACGGGGGATTGTAGCGGCTTTGGCTGAATGGCGTGAGAACCGGCGCCTGTGTCTCAGCCGGTATCTCAGTCAGTGTCTCAGTGAGTGTCCGCAATTGACTCTGATCGAAGCGTTTCCCACGTGCGGCGCGCGCGCCAGTCGCTGACCCACATCGTCGGCAGCACTAGGGCGAAGGCGCCCATGTCGGTGACCAACTCGCCCAGCGTTGCGCCTTGCACTGTCACGCCGCGCGTGAGTGCGGGGAACCGATTGGTGATTTCCTGCTGCACCAGCGGCGCAAGCAGCGCCTCATTGTGCCGCCACACACTGCCACCAACGAAAATGGCTTCCGTATCGAGAATGGTCGTCAGGTTGTACAGCGCACGACCAAACCAGCGGGCCGCTTCCTGCACAACCTGCAGCGCATCGGTATCGCCATGCTGCGCATCACTGAAGATGACCTCAAGTGGCTTGCCGAGCTGTTTACCGAAATTGCGCCCGCCTAGCATGGATTCCAGATCGCCACGATTACCGCAGCCGCACAGCGCTTCCGAGGTGTCCGACAACAGCATATGGCCCGCGTGCCCTGCATTGCCCGCCTTGC
>CANKWG010000157.1 GCA_947487325.1 Oxalobacteraceae bacterium
TCCACCGTCAACTGTAAAAACTTGACCAGTAATAAAAGAGCTAGATTCACTTGCTAGGTAACTTACAATTTCAGCGATATCCCTTGGGGAACCAAGATGACCAACTGGAATTTGTTTTGAAATCTCTTGCATGCCTAGAGGACCCAAATTTTTTCTTGTTAAGTCTGTATCAAGATATCCGGGAGCTACACAATTTACTAACACGCCAAATTTTGCAAATTCAGCGGAGTGAGCTCTTGTCATACCAACAAGGCCTGATTTAGTGATTGAGTATATTGATCTAAATTCTCGAGAGATCTCTCCCAAAATCGATCCAATATTTATAACTCTACCCCAATTATTATCAATCATATGGGGCACAACTGTTTTAGTGATATTTAACGGGGCAATTACATTAATATTGAAAGCCCAATCGATATCTGGAAAATCTATTTCCGAAAGTGGTTTTGGATTATTCACCCCCGCGTTGTTCACTAAAACATCAATTTTAATCTCACTTATTTTTGAACAAAAATCACTAATGCCTTCTCTAGTTGAAAAATCAGCCTTGAGGAATCCACCAAATGAATCTACCGGTTCACTTCTCCCAGTGTAATAAACATCAAAGCCGCGTTTGGTTAAAATTTCAACACAAGAAAGACCGATTCCTCTTGTTCCGCCAGTCACTAATGCTTTGCGCATTATTTTCTATAGAGCTTATCTCTAATTAGTGAAGCGACCGCGTGATTTATCACAAGGTGAACATCCTCGGCAGGACCGTAATCACCATCGATGGTTTTGGCGTGTATAACTAATTGAGCGGTCTTTGAAACCTTTCCGCCGTCAAAACCAACTATTGCAACTGTGAAGATTCCGTTTTCATTAGCGTAACTAACTGCATTCAATAAATTTTGAGAATTACCTGACGCAGAAATTACTACAAGCATGTCGCCCGAATCTGAAATAGTTCTTAGTTGATTTACAAAAATGTCATTAAAATTAAAGTCATTGCTAAGTCCAGTTACAATCCCAGTATTCTCAGTAAGGCTTTGCACTTTTGCTTTCTTATGTGTAAATGGTCTTTCAGCTTTCTGCTCATATGTATAAGCAGTAAGAAGATCATTTACAAAGTGCGAAGCTGTAGATGCGCTACCGCCGTTCCCGGCAAAGAAAATAGTATTTTTCTTCTCTATTGTTTCCATTATTTTTCCAACAAAAAATGTAAGTTTTTTTTCATCTAAAGATTTGATGGACTCGATTGTCCTATTTAGGTGAGAAACAATTATTTCACTATCTTCGGATTGCACAGTTGTATCCTCCCCCCAGACTATTTAACGAGTTCAATGAGAAATACTAACTCCAAATATTACTTTTTACTACAAATCAGAAATGACTGTTGAGCGGAACTAAAGAAAATCAGTTCAGCAAAGCCGGCCCTTTTGGCAATTAACTCAGTAAGTTCGTTATCTCTCATATAGCCCCAGCTCTGAGATCCAGATTTTTTGCTGTTCCCAAAGAACATACGTTTACAGATATTTGTTAACTTATTTCCTAAAAGTTTTATAATAAATCTTTGGGATAAAACACTTCCATTTTCAAAACTTAAAATAGATGTATAACTAATTATTAATTTTCCATTGTGTTTTAAACTCTTAGACAAAAAGCTTAGAAGACTTATAGCTTCTGAATCATCAAGAGAATAGATTACTTGGGAGAGATAAATTACTTCATATTTTTTTAATGATATTTCTTCTTCGGAGAAAATCCTCTGGAACTTTTCATTTTTATACCCAACTTGAGGAGAGAAAGCGAAGTCAATCCCTTCTATTTTATTAACCCCAAAATTCTCGATGAGATATTTTTCAATTATTCCCAAGCCGCAACCATAAGAAAGAACGCTCCCTTCCTGGGGAATGAACTGAGATAGGGCATGTGCTGTATTTAATTTAATTTTAAGCCATTCAATTGGGAACTGTGACAAGTCGATATATTTTTTGTCAAGCTCTCTATAAAATAGTGAATAAAATTCTGCCGAAGGCAATTTGTCCGAATACAGCTCTACTGGAAGCTCTGAAAAATTGATTCCAAGCCACTCATTTTGAGTAAAGAATTCTTTAATCATAGATAGCAGACCTGTCGCTTTATTCTAGAAGTTGTCACAAAGTTCTCTTTGTTTAATTGTATGCTTACTTCATGAAAGTAGCTATACTTTGCGGGGGAAAAGGTACGCGCCTATCAGAAGAGACACGTATTCGTCCAAAGCCTCTAGTAGAGGTCGGCGGAGAACCAATTCTTCACCACATTATGCAAAGTTATAGAAAATTTGGTTACAAAGATTTCTTTTTGGCCACAGGTTATCTTGGTGAACAAATTAAAGATTTTGCAAATAACAACAAGCAGCAAGAAAATATCGATGTGATAAATACTGGCGAACGTACGCTCACTGGTGGAAGACTTTTACGACTTAAAAATCAACTCGCTAAGGAAACTGTTTTCATGGTCACTTATGGTGATGGAGTTTGCGATGTAAACATAGAAGAGTTGGTTAAATTTCATAAGAACCACGGTAAAATTGCCACGGTTACAGCTGTAAGACCTCCTGCACGATTTGGTGTCATGAAACTTGACGGTAACAGAGTTGATTATTTTCACGAAAAATCCCAAACGGATGCGGGATGGATTAACGGTGGCTATTTTGTTTTTAATTCAGAGATTTTTAACTATTTGAATGACGATGATTCAGTTTTGGAAGAGTTCCCTTTGCAGAAATTAACTGCCGAAGGGGAATTAATGGCTTTCAAACATGAGGGGTTTTGGCAATGCATGGATACCCTGCGAGACAAAGAGTTTCTAGACGAGCTTTGTGAGCAAGGAAATACACCATGGCTTTAGTTGATTCTATTCCGCCATTATCAAAAACTTTTTCCGGAAAAAAAATTTTTGTTACTGGAAACACCGGGTTTAAGGGATCTTGGCTAACTCTTTGGCTTGAACAATTAGGTGCAAATGTCTATGGGTTTTCAAATAGAAAAAAAACTCAACCATCAATGTTTAAAGATTTAGGAATAGAGAAAAACATTACTCAATTTTACGGAGATATTGCTGATCGTAAATCTTTGTTTGATGCTTTAAAAATTGTAAAGCCCAATTTTGTATTCCATTTGGCTGCTCAATCTATTGTATCTACAAGCTACTCGAATCCACTTGAAACTTTCAAAACTAACTCCTTAGGCACTGCCACACTTCTAGACGTTATGGTTGAGTTGGATTTCAATTGTGTTGCTGTAATGATTACTAGCGACAAGTGCTATGAAAACGATGAAAGGGTAACGGGTTATCGTGAAGACGATCGCCTAGGCGGGCGTGATCCATACAGTGCATCTAAGGCAGCGGCTGAAATTTTTTTATCCGCTTACATTCGAAGTTTTTTTAGCGAGGATTTAAAGTTGAGAATTGGTATCGCCCGTGCTGGAAATGTTATTGGAGGGGGAGATTGGAATACAAATCGAATTGTTGTTGATTGCGCCAAAGCCTGGCTTCACCGTGAAAAGGTGTCCATTCGCAACCCAGAAGCGACTCGGCCGTGGCAACATGTTCTCGAACCGTTGAGCGGATATTTAAGACTTGCTCAGAAACTTTCTGAATCTCAAGATCTTCACGGAGAGGCATTTAATTTTGGGCCCAATGAGTCAAATGTTTATACGGTTAATGAAATCGTCAGCCGGCTTGGAAAACACTGGGGACATGAAGATGTCACTAAGCACTTAGAACTCTCAGGAAACAAAACCATGCATGAATCATCCCTTTTAAGTTTAAACTGTGAAAAAGCAGCTGAAGAATTGTCATGGTTGCCACGATTAGAAATTGACGAATGTCTAAAGCTTGTTGCCGATTGGTACATACAATTTGGAAGAAATCCAGGTAAGTTATTCGAATTAACCCTCGAACAAATCAAATTTTATGAATCTAAAGTTGGTTAAAATGAAGAAATTAGTGGGGGGTACAGGTGCCAGTTTTTCAGCAAAAAACCCAATTATTAATCCTCTTGGAAACTTACGTCATATTGCAAAAAGTGAGTTAGGTAAAAATTTGCCTTTTTCTGAAATATATTTTTCAGAAGTCCAACCAAAAACTATAAAGGCATGGAAATTTCATAGTAGGCAAACTCAAAATATTTCCGTTGCTTTTGGCAGAATTAGAATAGTCTGTATTAAGAAAAAGTCTGATGAAACAGTTTTTGAGGTATTCGAATGGAACTCAGAAGAATTACACGGAACCCTTACTATCCCTGCTGGAATTCACTATTCATTGATAAATATTTCAGAAACCCCAACAATTTTGTTAAACGCAACAGACTTGCCTTATAATTCTGAAGAAAATCTATCGTTACCACTAGAGTATCCAGGGTTTGCATCTCTAATTATTGAATTTGGGAGTTAAGGTGAAATATAGACTTTCTCAACCAGAGATATCCGAAGACGAAATAACCGCTGTTGCCGAAGTGATGCGCAGTGAATTCTTTGGCATGGGAAAACAAGTTGCCTCTTTTGAAGAAAAACTTGGATCATTTTTTGGTAGAGAAACTCTTTGTGTATCAACTGGAACTGCCGCTGTTCAACTTGGCATAATTGGGGCAGGGATTCAGCCTGGGGATGAAGTTTTGGTTCCCTCTCTAACATACGTAGCCACATATCAAGCGATTTCAGCAACAGGTGCCGTTCCGGTTTCATGCGATGTCAATCCAAGTACACTTCAGATTGATTTGGAAGATGCCCAGAAAAGAATTACATTGAAAACAAAAGCGATTATTCCAGTTTATTTTGTAGGAGCTACAAATTGTTTAGACTTAGTTGCACAATTTGGGACAGTTAATAATCTGCGTGTTGTTGCCGATGCAGCCCATGCTTTTGGAAGCAAGCATAAAGGTGAATTAGTCGGAAGTTTTGGTGATATTTCATGTTTTAGCTTCGATGGAATTAAGAATATAACTTCTGGCGAAGGAGGTTGCATTGTGACTGATGATCAGGCTGCTCTAAATAGAATCAAAGATACAAGATTGTTAGGTGTAGTTGGGGATTCTGACAAACGAAAAAACCGTGAAAGATCATGGGATTTTGATGTTGAATATCAGGGTTGGAGATTTCATATGAGTGATATCTTTGCAGCAATCGGGATGGTGCAGCTTACAAAATTAGAGACTAATTCAAAAAAAAGGCAAGAACTCTTTAATAGATATGTAACTAACCTAAAGGGTAATTCTCGGATAGCCTTATTCGACTGGGATACTGCTTCAGGAATGGTACCTCATATTTTTGTATTAAGAATTCCAGGATTAAAAGATCGCGATGGACTACGCTTGAAATTAGAAAATTTAGGCGTGTCAACTGGA
>CANKWG010000158.1 GCA_947487325.1 Oxalobacteraceae bacterium
GCAATTCGAGAATACGGTCCTGCCAGTAACGCACGGTATTAAACCAGGGGAAAGCCGCAGGGAAAGCGGGATCATCCCAGCGTCTGGCCAACCAGGCCGAATAATGCAGCAAGCGCAAAGTCCTCAACGCCTCAATCAAATGCAGCTCGCGTGGATTGAACTCGAAAAAATCTTCATAGCCTGCCAGTAGCGTGGCCAGCTGCACGCTGCGCTCCTGACGTTCGCCCGAGAGAAGCATCCACAAGTCTTGAATGGCAGGTCCGCTGCGACTGTCATCAAAATCGACGAAGTGAGGTCCATCATCTGTCCACAGCACATTCCCGACGTGGCAATCGCCATGCAAGCGCAAATAGCGCAGGTCTCCGGCCCGCACATAGCAATGCCGTACGCTCTCGAGTGCCTGTGCTGTGACGCTCTGCCAGCTATCAAGTAAATCCGGTGGAATGAAATCATTGGCGAGCAGCCAAGTACGAGGTTCATCACCAAAGGACACGACATCAAGTACGGGTCGGTGCTGATAGTCGCTACCAGCGGCCACTGCATGAATGCGTCCCATCAGCCGCCCCATTTGCTCCAGCGTGTCGTCACGATCGAGTTCGGGTGCGCGACCACCTTGCCTTGGAAATACCGCAAAGCGATAGCCTTCATGAATATGCAAGGTATCGTCTGCAATGCTCGTTGCCGGCACGACCGGAATTTCCTGTGCATACAAGGCATCCACGAATTGATGCTCTTCGCGAATGGCAGCATCGGTCCAGCGACTGGGGCGATAGAATTTCACAATGGCCGGTGCGGCGCCTTCCATGCCAACCTGATAGACACGATTTTCGTAACTGTTCAGCGCGAGTAAACGTCCATCGCCATACAAATTGAGCGACTGCAGCGCATCAAGCACCGTATCAGGCGATAGTTCGGAAAAAGAAGCGGGCGGAAGATTTGTCATGCCAGCATTGTAGTCTTCCCTTGATCTTTCAATGCTCCGTTACTGTAACGGTTACACTGTGCGCTGATTATCTGACGAGACACGCATGCACAACGACCCTTTGCTATCCGAACAGGAATTCGATGAACTAGATCGTTTCCTGATGTCAGATCAATGCAATGACGATGCAATGACCATGGATGCCTTGCATGGCTTTCTGACTGCCATTGCCATTGGCCCGGAAAAAATTCCTGCCTCTGAATGGTTGGCGGCAGTCTGGGGAACGGATCCCGAAGAAACACCTGCCTTCGATAGTCCGCAGGCAGAGCAAAGAATCGCGCATCTGATGACGCGCACGCTGGAAGATATTGAAGTCACCCTCGAAGTGGCGCCCGCCGATTTTGAGCCTCTGTTCTGCGAGCTTCAATGGAAAGGCAAATCTCTGCTGGATGCCGAAGCCTGGGCCTGGGGATTTCTTGAGGGCGTAAAACTACGCAACGAAGCCTGGCAGCCCTTGCGCGACTCACCACAAGGCGGTCTGCTACGCGCCTTTTATCTGCTAGGCGCAGAAGAGATCGATGACTCCGAAGTTGGGCTGGTCGACGATCCACTGAAATGTCACAAGCTCGCGGTTGAAATCGAGGCATCGATTCCGCAGATACGCCGGTTTTGGCTGGCGAGATGCGCGCAGTAATCTCGTCTGGCATACGCCCGACGGCGTGCATCGGGCGCTGTCAGGCGCAATGCTGACGGGAGAGAAGAGTGGCTGCGGGCTGCGGCCACCGACCTGGTCAGAGTTTGATGAAATGCTCGCGGTAGTAGCGCAGTTCTTCGACGGATTCGAGAATATCGGCTAAGGCGGTATGCATCTGATGTTTTTTAAACCCGCTGATCAACTCGGGTTTCCAGCGGCGGCAGAGCTCTTTGATGGTGGAGACATCCACATTCCGATAGTGAAAAAACTGCTCCAGCTGGGGCATATGCCGCGCCATGAATCGCCGATCCTGACAAATCGAATTGCCGCACATCGGTGATTTCCCGGCCGGGACATACTGCCGCAAAAAGCTGATCATCTGCGCGCTGGCCTCATCCTCGGTGACGGTGGAGGCTTTTACCTTGTCGATCAGACCCGAGCGACCATGGGTCCCCTTGTTCCAGGCATCCATCTTGTCCAGCACCTCATCCGCCTGATGAATGGCAAAGACCGGACCTTCAGCAAGGATATTCAGCTCGGCATCCGTGACAATTGCTGCAATCTCGATAACACGGTCATTGTCCGGATCCAGCCCGGTCATTTCCATATCGATCCAGACGAGATTCATTTCATTGGGACGAACGGCGGCTGTAGATGCCGGATGCGCTTCAAAAGCTTGTGACATAATCTGTTCCTGATCCGGTCTCCTCGTAAAGGGGACCATAAAACTGGCATTTTCTCATAGACACCGTATGGACCCGCAAAGCTTCTCACTATTGTTCGCCGCCTTTTTGCTCGCAACACTGGCCGTCAAACTCTGGCTGTCCTCGCGCCACATCAGACATATTGCCCAGCACCGCGATGCCGTGCCTGCGCAATTCGCGCACAAGATTCCGCTCGCAGCCCACCAAAAGGCAGCCGATTACACGATTGCCAAGACGCGTCTGAAAATCGTGCTGCTCGTGGTAAACGCGGTGGTACTGCTGGGCTTTACCCTGCTGGGTGGTCTGCAGTGGCTGTCGATGGCTCTATTCGATGTGGCCGGTGCCGGCATGGTGTACCAGCTGGGTCTGATCGCCGCCGTAACGCTGATCGGCAGCGTGGTTGATCTGCCCTTCGACTACTACAAACAATTTCGTCTGGAAGAGCAATTCGGCTTCAACAAAATGACGCCGGGTCTGTTCTTCTCTGACATGCTCAAGCACACACTGGTGGGCGCAGTGATCGGTCTGCCACTGATCTGGGTGACGTTGGCATTGATGGAAAAAGCCGGCGCTCTCTGGTGGCTGTACGCTTGGCTGATCTGGTGCGGCTTCCAGATTTTCATGCTGGGCTTTTACCAAAACCTGATCGCGCCACTATTCAATAAATTCACACCGTTGCAAGATGAAAGTCTGCGCTCGCGTATCGAAGGCCTCATGCAACGCGTCGGTTTTGCGAGCAAAGGTCTGTTCGTGATGGACGGTTCGCGCCGCAGCGCCCATGGCAATGCGTATTTTTCAGGTTTTGGCGCTGCCAAACGTATCGTCTTCTTTGATACGCTTCTGTCGCGTCTGGCACCGAATGAAATCGAAGCTGTGCTCGCCCACGAACTGGGCCACTTCAAGCTCAATCATGTGATCCAGCGTATCGTCGTCATGTTTGTGATCTCGCTGGGATTGCTTGCAGTGCTGGGCTACCTGAAAAATCAAGTCTGGTTTTATCAAGGGCTGGGTGTGGAACCCATGATGGCAGCCAGCAATGACGCAATGGCGCTGATTCTGTTCATGTTTGCGCTACCAGTGTTCACCTTCCTGTTCTCGCCTGTGCTGTCGATCACGTCGCGCAAAAATGAATTCGAAGCCGATGCGTTTGCGGCCAAGCACAGCAATTCGCAGGATCTGATTTCGGCACTGGTCAAGCTCTATGAAGACAATGCCTCGACATTAACGCCAGATCCTCTGCATTCGGCGTTCTACGATTCCCACCCACCCGCCAGCATCCGGGTAGAAAAACTACTGACCGCGTGATGATCACACGCGAGTCGCTGCTGAAAGAAGCCTGTCGTCATCTGACACAGGCGGCTTCAGCAGACGAGATCGCTGCGGCACTTGCCGCACTGAGTGATTGGGCTATTGACGATGGCAAGCTGGTGCGCCTGTTTCGGTTCAGAGACTATCACCAGACGCTGGCGTTCGTGAATGTAATCGCTGAGATCATTCACAAAGAAGATCATCATCCCGAACTGATCGTTGGCTACAACCGCTGCGAAGTACGCTACGACACACATTCAGTCAATGAAGGGAAAGGCGGCTTGTCTGCCAATGACTTCATCTGTGCAGCGAAGATTGACGCAGTTTTCGAGCGCGGCGTTCAATGATTCATGAGTGAACTGCAGGGACTGATCGTTGCCGCGCACGGCCGACATTATCTTGCCCACGCAGGTGGCAAAGCCCTGCAATGCGTCACACGCGGCAAAAAGAGCGATGTCGCCACCGGTGATCGTGTACGCCTGACCGCAACTTCGCCGGATCAGGCAGTCATCGATGAGATCCTGCCGCGCGATACCCTGCTCTACCGCTCAGACCAATACAAATCCAAACTGCTGGCCGCCAATGTCACGCAACTGTTTATTGTGGTTGCGACCGAGCCTGGGTTTTCAGATGACCTAATATCGCGATCCCTGGTCGCCGCAAGCGCGGCCGGCATCACAGCCCATCTGATCCTCAACAAAACCGACCTCACAGAATTGCTACCGGCGGCGCGCGCCAAGCTGGCGCTTTATGAACGTCTGGGTTATCCCATACATGAAGTCAGCGCCAAAGCAGATCCGACCGCGACGCTGGCAGATTTGCAGCCGCTGATGTCCGGACAGTCGACCATCCTGATCGGCCAATCCGGCATGGGCAAATCTTCGCTGGTGAACCTACTGGTGCCCGATGCGGAAATCGCTGTTCGGGAAATTTCTCAGCGGCTGGACACCGGCAAACACACCACCACGTTTACCCGGCTCTATACGCTGGATGAACAATCGAGCGTGATTGATTCACCCGGCTTCCAGGAGTTTGGCCTCTACCATCTCTCCGAGGGCATGCTGGAGCGGGCGTTTCCGGAATTCGAACCCGTGCTGGGCCAGTGCCGCTTCACTAACTGCCATCATGTAGCGGAGCCGGACTGCGCTGTGTTGAACGCCATCGACAAAGGAAATATTTCTACGGAAAGACATCTGCTTTATCTGCAGCTGAGACACGAGTCGTTGCAAAAACTAGCTTACCGCTGAATGTGCACTAGACGTAGATAGTCTCTTCAATCAGTCTCCTGTGAAATCCAGTCCTTTCTGTTAGCACAACCCAGATACAAAGGTATAAAACGCTGATTCGCGGCTCAGCTCCCCGAAAACAGGGCAGCTAATGGCGACTACCCGCGGGCCTTATACCCAAACTAGCTCAACTGACTGGCTCGGATTTTTTGTTTTTTCATTTTGCTACTGACGCTGACTGGAACTAGCGATAATGCGGCTGATGAAGTTCGAGATGGGTAGCCTCGGTTTCAGACTGTCCGAATACGCCCAAACCCCTTATAATCCAAAGGGTTAAAACACTCGGCGGCTGCCGGCCTGGCTAGCTGCCGTTTTTCATTTATGGCAATCAAACATTATCTGCAGTTTGCCGACTTCTCGCT
>CANKWG010000159.1 GCA_947487325.1 Oxalobacteraceae bacterium
AACGGATCCTCATTGAGCGTTTGCTCGGCTAGCTGTTGCCGTCGCGCCTGCTCGGCCACCGACGCCGCGTGCGCAGTGCGCGTGACGTTACCGATTTCAGTCTCCAGCTTCACCGTCTTTTCAAAATAACTGCTGAGCGCAGCAGCTAATTTATCAGCGCTACCGGCTGAGAGCAGTGTTTCAACCGGTACGCGCAGTCTCATGATGTGCACGTGCTCCGCTTCTTCGCTACCGAGCAATTCACTTTGCGTGGCCAACTGCTGCACCACGCCTTTGAGTGGCAGTTGCCTGACCAATGCGGGCCAATCGATCGCGCCGGCTGCGGCAGGCAAGGGTGCGCTTTGAGCTGACGCCGTTACGATTTCAGCTGGCTGCTCAGTTTTTTTTTGAGCGGTATTGCCCTCGGGACTATCGTGAACGGGTCGATCGGCATCGGGTTCAGACAAAAAATCATCTTGCGGTGCGACCGCTTTTGCAGCTGACTTGCCGCCACGTGCTGCTGCCAGCGCCGCCATGGCGGGACCGACGGGTTTCTTATCCGGATTCGTGTTCTTTGCGGATGTCGCTACCGGCACGGCAGGTGTTGACGGGAAAGGTGCAGCAGCTTGTTTTACGGTTGAAGCAAGTGGAGCAACACGAGGTGCTGCCTGAGATGCAGAGTGACCTTGTGCAGTGTGACCTTGTGCAGCGCGACCTTGCGCACCGCTCGGTGTTGCCGACGATACGGGCGCAAAGGCCAGCATCCGCAACAGTGTCATCGTAAAACCGGCATATTCATCCGGCGCCAAACCGAGTTCATTCCGACCATGCACGACGATCTGGTAACAGAGCTGAACATCTTCCGGCGTAAATACTGACGCCAAACGCAATATATCTTCGCGCTCGGGCAATTCATCGGGAATCGCAGCGGGGACCGTCTGCGCAATCGCGATGCGGTTAAGCAGCGTGCCAAGATCTTGCAGTGCATTGCTGAACGACAGACTGCGTGTGGCCATGTCATCGGCCACCGCAAGCAATGCGACACCATCCTGCGCGGACAGCGCATCCAACAAACCAACAACATAGCTATGATCCAGCGCACCCAGCATGCCTTGTACTGCATCGAGCGTCACCTGACCGGCGGCATAGGCAATGGCCTGATCAGTCAACGACAAGGCATCACGCATGGACCCTTGTGCGCCTTGTGCGAGCAATCGCAAAGCGGGTGACTCGAAACTAATCTGCTCTTGCGCAAGGATGTTTTCAAGATGGCTGACGATACCCGCTGGTGCCATTTGTTTCAGATTGAATTGCAGACAACGAGACAGCACCGTGACCGGGATTTTTTGAGGGTCAGTCGTGGCGAGAATAAATTTGACGTGCTCAGGCGGCTCTTCCAGCGTTTTCAGCATCGAATTAAATGCCTGACTGGACAGCATGTGCACCTCGTCGATCATGTAGACCTTGAAGCGTGCATTGGAGGGCGCATAGACGGCTTGCTCGAGCAGCTGCGCCATATCGTCCACACCACGATTGGATGCTGCATCCATTTCAATATAGTCAACGAAACGCCCGGCATCAATTGCCACACAGGCTTCGCAGACACCACAAGGATGCGCGGTAATGTCACCCTGACCATCGCTGCCCTGACAATTGAGCGATTTAGCCAAAATGCGCGAGAGCGTAGTCTTGCCGACACCTCGGGTGCCGGTGAACAGGTAGGCATGATGCAGGCGCTTTTGCTCCAACGCGTGCGTAAGCGCACGCACGACATGCTCCTGCCCGACCAGACTGTCGAAATTTTTTGGGCGGTATTTACGTGCTAGAACCTGATAAGACATGTCCGGCGCCATCAAGGATGAGTTCGGCATTTTACCCGAGAGGCTGCACGCGAAGCCCGGATGAAGAAGATGGAGTGAAATGCCGGAACAAAGGCAAGGGACGAACTGAATGACAGCGAGGAAATCGAGGCGAGCCTTGTCTGCGGCACTTGCGGGGAATGGCTGTGGCTGCTTCGTTCCCGACCTGACCAGGTTGACCAAGCCACAATGCGCAGGGGCCCGCCGCTGCGGATTTTATCAGTATTCATCGTGCAGAAACCGCGCTGCGCTCTCAATAAGATTTGCAATGCCTGATCTCAAAAGCCTAATTCCGTCCACAAGGCATCCACACGTGCTTTGACTTGCGCATCCATCGTGATGGTTCGTCCCCACTCGCGGCTCGTTTCACCGGGCCATTTATTGGTCGCATCAATCCCCATCTTGCTACCCAGACCACTCACAGGTGAAGCAAAATCCAGATAGTCAATCGGCGTGTTGTCCACCATCGTCGTGTCGCGGATGGGATCGACACGGGTCGTAATGGCCCAGATCACTTCTTTCCAATCACGAATATTTACATCCTCATCCACCACAACAATGAACTTGGTGTACATGAACTGCCGCAAGAAACTCCAGACACCAAACATCACGCGCTTGGCATGACCGGGATAGGATTTTTTCATTTGCACGACCGCCATGCGGTAGCTGCAGCCCTCGGGCGGCAGATAGAAGTCAGTAATCTCGGTAAATTGTTTCTGCAGCAGCGGCACAAACACTTCATTCAGCGCAACGCCCAATATGGCTGGCTCATCGGGCGGCTTGCCGGTGTAGGTTGAGTGATAGATGGGATCGCGTCGCATCGTAATTCGGTCGACCGTGAAGACCGGAAACCAGTCCTGCTCATTGTAATAACCGGTGTGGTCACCAAACGGGCCTTCGAGCGCATGCTCATAACCTGTGCGTGGTCGCGGCGGCGCACCTTCCGGTGGCGGTGCAAGCTGGCTGACGTCTTCAGGATAAATATGCCCCTCGAGCACGATCTCGGCCGAGGCCGGCACGCGCAGCTCACTGCCCATGGCCTTGATCAGTTCAGTACGGCTACCGCGCAAGAGCCCGGCAAACTGATATTCAGACAGGCTGTCCGGCACGGGCGTCACTGCCCCCAGTATGGTCGCCGGGTCGGCGCCCAGCGCGACGGCGATAGGATAGGGTTTACCGGGGTTCTGCAAACAATGCTCCCGGAAATCCAGCGCGCCGCCTCGGTGGGCGAGCCAGCGCATGATGAGCTTGTTCGGGCCAATCACCTGCTGGCGATAGATGCCCAGATTTTGCCGCTTCTTATTAGGGCCCCGGGTAATCACCAACCCCCAGGTAATTAAAGGCGCGATGTCACCCGGCCAACAATGCTGAATGGGTAGGCGGGCGAGATCGACTTCACTCCCCTCGCAGACGATTTCCTGACACGGCCCCGAGCGGAGCTCGCGGGGCGCCATGTCCCAAACCGACTTGATCAATGAGCCCAGACCGAGCACATCGCGCAGACCTTTGGGCGGCTCAGGTTCTTTCAGGGCGGCGAGCAAGTGGCCTATTTTGCGCAACTCACTTACATCATCCGCACCCATACCCATGGCCACTCGCTGGGGGGTACCAAATAGGTTACCCAGTACCGGCATCGTGTGCCCAACCGGCTGAGTAAACAGCAAGGCAGGGCCGCCCGCACGCAAGGTGCGGTCACACAACTCCGTCATTTCTAAATAGGGGGAAACGGGCAAAGCCACTTCCGTTAGCTCGCCAGATTGTTTTAATTTGGCAATAAAATCCCGCAAATCGGAATATTTCATCGATGATTGACTTTTTTTGATGTGAAAGGTGATGGCTTAGCTAACGCCCACAAACACTTGATTTTACGGGGATTTGCTGCAACGCAACCAAATTTTCATAAGATTTAGTTATAGAAAATCTCTTTTATAGTATTGACTCGATATATTCACGTGCCTACAATCCGCTCAAATTTTAAGGCAGCCCTGCTGGAGCAAATCCAGACCATACGGGGGAAATAATCTGGCTGCCTGTCATAGTGGGGTTGTGACCCAGAGGCGATTGTAAAGCGCCTCGCCAAAAGGGACACGAGCTGAACTCCATACAAGATTGCTTGCGCCACCCTGTTCCAGGGGGCAAACAAGGCAACACCGGCGTTTGCAAAGTCCGAAGTCTGGCGGCAAACGATTTTTAGTATCGCGGTGAATTGAAGCACGAAGCACGAAACACGCTTGCAATTTGGCCTCATCTCAGAGTGCCTGACAAAACGTGACTGGTTACTTGCCATGCTTGCAACGGAGATTGCAGTATGGTCGGGTTTGACACCAGGCGGGTTTTGCCAGGCGCTTTGAGGGCCGCGATGATTCAGGAGGTACCATGAATAATCGACGTGAAGTCACAGCGTTGGTCGGTGCAGGAAATGTTTCATTGCAGTTTGCTCAAGAGCACAGCGACAAGATCGCTGTTCTGGACAGGGTGGTATCCACCGCCCGCAAGGGAATGATGGTCCTCGGGCTGGCATCCATGACGGCGCTGACCGTCATGTTCTTCCGACCCGAACTGACAGACCAGATCAAAGTTATCTCACCGTTCTGGACAGAACCGGTCAATGGTCGCATGACGACCCTCGATGGCCTGAACCCGTCCAAGAACACGGGCGATTCGGTCAATCTGACCACTGCCCTTGGCGAGACCGGCATGCCGCCTGCGGCGTTTTCTGCACCCTCACTCGCGGAACAGCAGCGGGTCACGGGCTGGCTAGCGAAGCGTCACCGCGTCGCTGGCGCTGCCAGCAAAATGCTGGTGGATGCGGCGTACACAACGGCCAAGGAAACAGATATCGACCCCTTGCTGATTTTGTCGGTGATGAGTGTCGAGTCGCGCATGAATCCGTTTGCCCAAAGCCCCATGGGTGCGCAAGGTCTGATGCAAGTGATGACCCATGTACACAAGAATAAATTTGATGATCACGGTGGCACCAAGGCGCTACAGACTCCCAATGCCAACCTGCGTGTCGGCGCGATCCTGCTGAAAGAATCGATCCACACAACAGGCTCGATTGAATCTGGTCTGAAACGCTACATCGGCGCCGATGATCTTCGCAACGATGGCGGTTATTCGGTCAAAGTGCTGGGTGAATACGCGAGACTGCAAGCGGTAGCCAGCGGCAGGTACGTGGCAGCGACGAAAGCACCTGCTGCGCCCACCAACACAACTGCGCGCAGCGGTCCCGAGAAATCGAAGATCACCGTAGATCAGCCGGCCTAACAACGCTCGGGAACACTTGGATCATTACTCATCCCGGCGCGAGCCGGGATGTAGCGTTTTCACCTGACGCTAGCCGAGATAAGTCTCCAGCCTGCGCACCGCCTCCTGCAAATTCTCCATGGATGTCGCGTAGGA
>CANKWG010000160.1 GCA_947487325.1 Oxalobacteraceae bacterium
CCCGCCAAAACCACCCTCTGGCTGCTGGAGCATACCGATCGCATGCTCTCGCTGATCCTGATCGCCAATACCCTCATCAATGCACTGGTGACGGCGCTGGTGACGTCGATTGCAATTGCTGCGTTTGGCAATAATGAAGAAGTGCTCACCATCGCAACTGCCGTGGTGGCGTTTTTTCTGATTGTGTTTACGGAGATCACTCCTAAGGTCATTGGCGCGACCTATCCTGAACGGATCGCGTTGCCAGCATCGATGGTGATCAAACCGCTGATCCTGATCGGCCGACCCGTGATCTGGTTTGTGAATCTGTTCGTTCGTCTTATTCTGAAATTAACGCGTATTCGTGCCGGTAGTGAAATGCGTGACCAGCGTTTGTCGCCCGAAGAATTGCGCTCCATGGTGCTCGAGGGTGGCAATTTCATTCCGGTGAAGCACAAGAGTATTTTGCTGAACCTGTTCGATCTTGAACGCGTGACGGTCGAAGATGTGATGACACCGCGTGCGCAGATTGAATCTTTGAATCTCTCTGTGCCAGTAGATGAGATCAAGCATCAACTTACCACCTGTTATCACAACAAGCTGTTAGTGCATGAAGGCGAGGTCAACAAGATCGCCGGCATTCTGCATGTGCGTAAAGCGATGGCGCTACTCAATCAGGAAGATGAGCTGACCGTCGATCATTTCCGGGCTTTGTTGACCCAGCCTTATTTCATTCCGCCCGAGACTGACTTGTTCACCCAGCTGCAGTATTTCCAAGAAAACCAGGAGCGCCTGGGCGTGATTGTGGATGAGTACGGCGAGGTGCAGGGACTGGTGACGCTCGATGACATTATTGAAGAGATGGTGGGTGAATTCACCACCTCCACCCCCAGTGCATCCCGTGCGGATCAGTTCGGATGGGACAAGCAGGGCGAGTGTCTGCTGGAAGGCACAACCTCGCTGCGCGATGTGAACAAACGCCTGAATCTGAATCTGCCAATTGATGGCCCCAAGACGCTGAATGGTTTATTGCTGGAGGAGTTGCAGGATATTCCGGAGGCTAGCGTGAGTCTGAAGATTGCTGACTGCGTGATCGAGATTGTTCAGGTGCAGGAGCAGGCGATTAAGATGGTTAAGCTTTATCGGGTGGGGTAGGCGCTGAAATTTTCTGATTCGAACTTAAAGTCGCTGGATCCCGGCTTTCGCCGGGATGACGTTGAGCTAGCTTAGTTAGGTATCCAACTGTTGTATCCACACATCACCCCAAGCCCATTCCCCCACAATCAACCGAGACCACCCGCATCTCAAAAAACAACAAACCGTTCCCAGCTCTGACACCCGGCATCATCGGCCCGCGACATCAACCCGCGAGCCTTCATGTCTGTCACCCCTGCATCACAACCACCTGCATCTGCCTTGCCGCGCGTACTGCTGCAGGCAAAGCTGTTGACGGCGCAGCAAGTGGAAAGCATCACACGCAGCAGCACCAGCGAAAAAATTCCTTTCATCGATTCGTTAATCAAGAGTGGCGCGCTGCAGCCGGTGGCATTAGCGCAGTTTTGCTCTCAGACCTTTGGTCATCCGCTACTTGATCTCGCCGCACTCGACACCCACTCCCTGCCCGAAAAAGTTATCGACGACCGCCTGATGCAAACTCAGCGCGTGGTAGTGCTAGCCAAGCGCAGCAACAAGGTATGCGTCGCCATCGCCGACCCGACGCAAACGCAGGCGCTGGATCAGGTGAAGTTTCAGACGGGTTTGTCGGTGGATCCGGTGATCGTGGCTCAGCCGCAGTTACTGGATCTAATTTCTCGACTGTCGCAAAGCGCGGAGCAAAATCTCTCCGACATGCTCGGCGACGATCGGGAAAACATCGCACTGATTGATGAATCACCCAGCAATGCCAGCGACACCAGTTCCAACGAAATTGATGACGCACCCGTGGTGCGGTTTCTGCAAAAAATTCTGACTGACGCGATCAACATGGGTGCGTCAGATTTGCATTTCGAACCCTTTGAAAAGTTTTATCGGATCCGTTTTCGGGTCGATGGCATATTGCGTGAAATCGCCCAACCACCGCTCGCCATCAAAGAAAAACTCGCCTCGCGAATCAAGGTGATTTCGCGTCTGGATATTTCCGAAAAACGTGTCCCGCAGGACGGGCGGATGAAGCTTTCCGTTTCAACTACGCGCAGCATCGATTTCCGGGTGTCGACGCTACCTACGCTGTTTGGCGAAAAAATCGTCATGCGAATTCTGGATGGGAGTCAAGCGCAGCTGGGTATTGATGCGCTCGGCTACGACCCTGACCAAAAAGCATTGCTGCTCGAGGCCATTCAGCGACCCTACGGCATGGTGCTGGTCACTGGCCCTACCGGTTCGGGCAAAACTGTCTCGCTGTATACCTGCTTGAATTTACTCAACAAACCCGGCATCAACATCGCCACGGCAGAAGACCCTGCGGAAATTAATCTGCCAGGCATCAATCAGGTCAATATCAATGACCGTGCGGGACTGACATTTCCGGTCGCACTAAAAGCCTTTTTGCGACAAGACCCAGACATCATCATGGTGGGTGAAATTCGCGATCTTGAAACAGCAGACATTGCCATCAAAGCTGCGCAAACCGGTCACATGGTCTTCTCAACGCTGCACACCAATGATGCGCCATCAACGCTGACGCGTTTGCTAAATATGGGCGTCGCACCTTTCAACATCGCTTCGGCTGTCAACATGATTACTGCGCAGCGACTCGCGCGGCGTTTGTGCAGCTGCAAGCAGCCGGTGGACTACGACACTGACACGCTGATTAGCGCCGGATTTTCCGAAGATGATCTTGGTGACTGGACTGCTTATCAACCCGGTGGTTGCGAGCACTGCAGCCAGAGCGGTTACAAGGGTCGGGTGGGCGTGTATCAGGTGATGCCAATCACGGAGGCGATGGAAAAAATCATTCTCGCGCATGGCAGCGCGATGGAGATCGAAGCGCAGGCGCAGCGCGATGGCATCAAGAGTTTACGCAAATCAGGTCTAGTGAAAGTGAAGCAGGGGCTGACGAGTTTGGATGAGATTTTGGGGTGTACTAATCATTAGGTTGGATTTGTTTTTTTAGGAATTTCACCATCAATTTTTCCCACAAAAGAAGGCCCCTCCCATGACCACTGCCAGCCCTTCCCGCACCAGCAAAACCGTCAGCAATGAATCCATCTTCGTCTGGGAAGGAAAGGACAAGTCCGGCCGTGTCGTGCAAGGCGAGTTGCGGGCAGCAAGTGCCGCAAGTGCGAGCGCGAACTTGCGCCGCCAGGGTGTTCTGACTACGAGCATCAAAAAGAAAAAACTAGCCCGCACAAAAAGTATCAGCGAAAAAGATATCTGCTTCTTTACCCGCCAGCTAGCGACCATGATCAAAGCCGGCGTGCCTTTGCTGCAGTCATTCGATATTGTCGCGCGCGGCCACGCGAATGCTTCGGTATCGCGCTTGCTGCTCGATATACGCGCCGACGTCGAAACCGGTACCAGCCTCGCACAGGCGTTTCGTCGTTATCCGCAGTATTTTGATGCGTTGTTCTGCAATCTCGTGAATGCCGGCGAGCAGGCGGGCATTCTGGAAGATTTGCTTGCGCGGCTGGCCACCTACAAAGAAAAAACCCTCGCTATCAAAAGCAAAATACGCGGCGCAATGTTTTATCCGTTGGCCGTGCTGGCGGTGGCTTTCATCGTAACCTCGGTCATCATGATCTGGGTCGTGCCTTCATTCAAAAGCGTATTCGAAAGTTTTGGTGCCGAATTACCTCTCCCTACGCTGATGGTTATCTGGATGTCAGATCGCTTCGTTGAATACTGGTATCTGCTATTTGGCAGTATCGCGATTGGCGGCGCGCTCTTCATTCGCGCATGGAAAAGCTCGCCGGCACTGCAGGCCACCACGGATCGCTGGCTGCTGCGCTTGCCCGTGTTTGGCGAGGTCGTACGCAAAGCCGTCATTGCGCGCTGGACGCGTACACTGTCAACCATGTTCGCTGCAGGCGTGCCCTTGGTAGAATCGCTGGATTCTGTGGGTGGCGCATCGGGCAATGCGGTGTATCTCGAAGCAACGCAGCGCATTAGTTCTGCGGTACGCAGCGGCACCAGTCTGACAATGGCGATGCAGCAAACCCAAGTATTTCCATCGATGGTGACGCAAATGGTTGCAATCGGCGAAGAATCCGGCGCACTCGATCAGATGCTACGCAAGGTCGCCGAGTTTTTTGAAGATGAAGTCGATGCCTCTGTCGAATCGTTGGCGTCGTTGATGGAGCCGGTGATCATGGTGTTCCTCGGCGGACTAATTGGAGGGCTGGTGATCGCCATGTATTTACCGATTTTCAAATTGGGTTCGGTGGTCTGATGGCGAATACATTGCTGACCGTGCATGATGCGATGTCGCCGACGCTGTCGTCTTCGTTGTCGTCTTCGTTGTCGGGTTCCTTGTCGTCTTTGCTGCCCTCTGCATTGCCTCAAGCGCTATCGGACTCGCTGCCTCAGTGGCTGATGGCCGCGCCGGGCTATCTGCCCGCCACGCTGGTCTGGGCCGTGATCGGTCTGGTGATTGGCAGCTTTCTGAATGTAGCGATACACAGACTGCCGGTGATGATGCAACGCGAAACAGAAAACTTCATCGCCCTCGAAAACGATGAGCCAGCACCGCACACCAGTCGCTACAACCTGATCGCGCCGCGCTCAGCTTGCCCTTCTTGCGGACACCAACTCTCGGCGTTAGATAATATTCCGGTATTCAGCTACCTCTGGCTCAAAGGGCGCTGTCGCTATTGCCGCGCACCGATTTCGCGGCGCTATCCGTCGGTGGAAATCATCACCGCGCTGCTCTCGGCGCTGGTGGTGTGGCAGCTGGGTAGCGAGCTGAAGGGCTTCGCCGCGCTGCTGCTGGTGTGGTGGCTGATCGCGCTGACCTTCATCGATATCGACACGCAAATGCTGCCCGACGATCTGACCCTGCCGCTTATCTGGCTGGGGTTACTGGTCAATCTGAGCGGCGGCTTCGTGCCCTTGTCGGACGCGGTGATCGGTGCAGCCGCGGGTTATCTTTCGCTCTGGTCGGTATATTGGCTGTTTCGTTTCGTCACCGGCAAAGAAGGTATCGGTTACGGTGACTTCAAGCTGCTCGCCGCGCTCGGCGCCTGGCTGGGCTGGATGGTGCTGCCGTTTATT
>CANKWG010000161.1 GCA_947487325.1 Oxalobacteraceae bacterium
CGCCGATCACATGTTCGATGAATTCCGGATGTGTCGGTGTTTTTCCTGCTAGCTTGCCAGCATTGCTGGCGGCGTCAACCCCTTTTCCAACAACTTTAATCGTACCGAGTCCACCACTACCGATGGGTAGGTTGGCAATCTGTTCGCCCAGTATGCGTCCAACCGTTTTGCCATCGCCTTTCTCATACGCGGTGGCGAGTTCTTCGGTTTGCTCGGGCGTGAGCATACCCAGCAGGTACGGCAGATTATCTGGATTGCTGATGTAGTCGAAGCCTGCTTTTGCGCCATCGCGAACTTGCTGCCGTGCTTCGCTGTCACCGGTAATGGCTTTGAGACCTATCCATACGCCTTTGGCAAGATCAGCCACACCATCAACCACGGCTTCGCCGTAGCCAAGGGCTCTGTTCAGGAGGACGCCATCCATGGCGTCTTGCGCAAGATTTTGTGTGTGGTTTCTTTGTAGGTCGTACTCCATCGATGCGATGGAGATACGGCTGGCGCGTAGGTACTCGGCGGCGGCGAAGCGGACTTGCTGGCGTATTGCGTTGCAGTTGGGTGTATCTATATCGGCACAGGCATTCAACTCACGATCGCGTTGCTTGTCGATGCCGATGAGTGACTTGATTTCACTTTCGCAGGTCGCATCACAGCGACCGACAAGCTTTTGATCTCTAAGCGCTGCATAGCGCCTTGCTTCGGGATGCGAAAGATAGTTGTTGCTGACCTCATTGAAGGCAGCGGCTGCACCTGAGGTATTGCCGACGATGGCACCGGCTGCGCTGCTGGCGATGGCGGTCAGACCATCAGCAAGTGCGCCATCAATACCGGCGTCCCGAAGGGCTTGACCTAGGTGGGCTGCAGTGAGCGTGCCAGCGGCTGCGCCCAATGCGCCTTCGACGTTACCTGCCAGTCCACCGACCAGGGTGTGGGCAAGTAAACGGGCTGTGCCACCGTCGCCCCATCGGCTTTCGAGTAGCTCCGCTTGTCTGATGAGATTGTCGCGAACCTCGCTGCTATCGGCCTTGTCTGATTGCGTACGCAGGTCCGCCGCTTGTGCCATCTTGCTGCTCGCGTAGTCACCGATCGCTTTGCTGGCCTGCTGTCCGAACAGCTGCATGATGAGCGCATTGGCACCGACCTCGCGCTCAACTCGGTCGGCATCAAAGATGCGGTCTAGTGCTGCTTCACTGTCGCCAGTGCGGGCCTCGGTGTCGCCCGCAATGCCCGTGATTGAGGCTCGGGTCAGGCTCGAATTGCTGCCGCTTTCTTCCGCATGCCCTGCGCTGTTACCTTTAGGATTAAATTTACCGTCACTAAATGGCGTGAGACCGATACCAACATTCGTTGCGCTGGCTGAGTAGCTTGCTTGGTTGTTGATGTCACGCGTGGTAAGCGTGTTGCTACTGAACTGATTTTTTTGTGCGTCATGCGCGGCATCGGTGCTGGTAATGACACCGCCGGTCAGCGTTGCGTCTTTACCGACCGTGACATCAAATCCGCTGTCACCTGCGCGCAGTCCAGAAGACTCTATGACGCTCTGATAATTACTCTCGACTTTCTGTTTGCCGGCGTTCAGTTGCGCAGAGGGCGCGCCAGTGATCGGTATAACGGCGTTAACACTGATGTTTTGTTGTTTGCTGTTGTAGCGGCTGGTGTCCTGCAGACTTTCTATATGTAGATCACCGTCGGTTCTGACGATGATCCGATCAGCCTCTACGACCGCGCCTTTGAGTTGGATGTCATCTTGCGCATTGATATCCGCTTTATTTCCAGCTTGAATGCGCGTGTTGGTCCAGCTGAGATCATCACCATCAGCGCTGCCACGGCCACGGCTGGCAGCGACTGCCACGCCGATACTCGGACCGGCTTTGTTGAGTGAGGCAGCGACACCAATCGAATTGCTGCTACTTTTGTTGGTGCTGGTTTGCGTTGCGGTATTGGCTTGTGCAGTCAGGTTGATGTCACTGCCGCTCTGCAGCTGCACGTTGTTACCAGCACTGATCTGGCTGCCGACGATGCTGAGTCCCGGCTCTTCATCACCGCGCGCTCGTAACTCGACGTTGCCGGCGCCGGCAATGACGGAAGGTGCTGCAACGCGCACTCGCTGCTCGCTTCGAGACTCACTTTTGCTGCTACCCGCCGTGATGCTGACGGTGACTTCAGTCGCTTTACCTGGATCTTTCTTTATTTCGCTAACCGTACCGGCCACCGTCAACCCGGCAGCGGTAGCCGCCATCAGTCGGGCGCGGTCGTCTTTCGTGTTGCTACTTGCCTGATGTAGTTGATCCAGCGTCTGAGCGGCATTAACGATAGGGTTACTGACAGCGATGGTGATGCCTGATTGTTGGAACTTCGCGCTGTTTGCGGCATCTTGAGAATTCAGGCCGGCGATAACATCGATCTGATTCGCTTCAACGAACACCGAGCCGGAGGGTGAGAGCAGTTGGCTGGCTTCTTGCCGATAGTTACCGCCTGCAATAACCGTCACATCACCTTGCATCGAACCGATGACACTGGCCTGTTGTGTGGTGCTGCTGATTTCCTGGGTGTTTTCTGTGCGCTGCGAGCCAATTGAGATGCTTGCACCCGGACCAGAAAAAACACCGGATTTTCTTACCTGTTCATATGAGGACGTGCGTGCAGTATTGGTGGCCGAGCTGACGCTGATATCGCTGCCGGCGACCAATCGGGTATCGCGATCAGAGACGACGGTACTGCCTTTGATGTTGAGGTCTTCACCAGTGCTGATGCTCACTCTGTCACCACTGACCAGGGTTTCAATCGCATTGCTGCTGTCTGCTTCAAAACGCTGCGTGATAGTTTTTGATCCAGTGACACTGCTGTGCTTGTACTGCGATCCTTGAGCGAATTCTTTTTTGTGTTCACCTGCCTCAGTCTGTAGGTCGCGACCGGCAGCAATATCGATCTGTCCTTCTTTGCTGCTGATGGTGGCCGCACGTGCACGGATATCTTGACCGGCCACCAGTGCAATGTCGCCACGCGTATTAATCTGTGTGCCTACCTCGCTTTGCTCTGATTCACGTAAAAAATTCGCGCTGTTGCGGCGCGACTGACTGGCCGTGCTCGACTGAGTTTCAATCGTCGTCAATTGCAGATCGCGCTCTGCGATCAATTGGGTTTTACCGTTACCGGTATGACTGACCTGGGCGCCGGCCAGTGTCAGGTCTCGGCCTGCGTAGACGACCAGATTGCCGTCGCCGCTGACTTGCAGTGAGGCCTTGCGATCGAGGTTTGTGCGTGTCGCTGTACTGGTAGTTTTGTGATTGAGGTTGGTACGACGGCTGCTTTGTGTGGTGCTAGTCAGATTCACATCGCGACCAGCGACGAGTGTCAGATCGCTGCCTGCGCGAATGCTGCCACCTTGATTATTGATATCGTCAACGGCGGTGATGGCCACTCGAGTACCATCGATGTTGCCACCGTCATTATTGAGATTGCCCGTATCAATTTCAACGGCGCTGCGCCCAATAATTGTTCCTGAGTTATTCAGCGTATCTGTGACGAGAAGATCAACGCGCTCGCCGCTGATCAGCGTGCCATTCGCCTGCAGATCTCCCGCGCGCGGTAGCAGATAGACTTTGGGAATCAGTACGCGCTCACTGCGCGATGGCTGCCCCTCTTTGCCTGGTATCGTTATTTCCTGCTCGACCAGCCAGACCAGATCACTCGTGAGTCTTGCCACCTGTTCGCCGGTCAGTTCAATCCCGGGTCGCAGCTGCAGACTTTCTGCATGATGTAATCCGCTTTCCATCAGCGCTGCGAACTGGATTTCATCCGCGGTGTAACCCGGCAGGAAGCGACGGCCCGTCAATTCAGCGATTTGTTCGCGTATCAGCCTTTGTTCGATGAAGCCATCGCCGATACGCTTTTGCGTCATCGCAGGGTCATAACTGAGTTGCGTGAACATCGCATCCGAACTCAACCAGCGACGGTACTGCGTGAACCGCGGATCGGTCACCAGCAACGGGCCAGTGTCGGGATTCAGGCTGGCTAGCGACTGGTTTATCTGAAGGATGTCTTCAGCTTGTGTCTTGAGCGAGTTGGCATCGAGTGATGGTGATTTATCTTCAGCCTGATAAGTACCCAGCGACTTGGTAGTGACGATATCGGCCGGCTGATAGTCCAGTACTGGGCCCCAGTCTCTTTGGTGATACCTTTTGAAGCCACCGCGCCAACGGCTTTTGGTATGTTGACTGGTGCCTGTTTCCTGAATCCGGTGCGTGCCACCGGTATCAATATTCGTCAGATTGTCGAGATTGCCGCGCAGCCTGCCGCCTGCGAGTAGCTTGCTTCGGTCATTGAGCAAGTCCTGACCTGTGAGTGTGAGGCTACCGCCTGCAATGATTTTTCCCGGATGCGTTTCGGTGACGACGGTCTCGAATTCCGAGCGTTGCAGATTGATGTACTGCGTCCAGCTTGTGAAGTAGGCACCGGAAAAACCCTGGTTGTAATTTTGAATGGCCTGATCAAGTGCTTCGCGGCGCGCATCAGTGTCTGCGGTCCAGTCGTCGACTGCCTTGACTCGCTGGTCATAGCTATTTTTTGCGAGGTTGTAATTCGCCACTGACTGGTCGTACGTATTTTTTTGCGCAAGCCATGACTGGTATTCCGCACTTTGCGGATCAGCGTTATTGGTAGGTGGGGGCGGTGCGAGGATCGCCGGTGGCGTCGGCGCTTCACCGGGTGGCGGTGGCGCTTCATTGGGTGGTGTGAGCCTGAAGTACGCCCACGCCGGATCGTTACGCAAATACAGTGCGCCGGCTAAGGGCGTGCAGATCTCTTGTCCGGCGCTTTCTTCACAGTATTCTTCGCTGACGCCCGGTAGGGGTGTTTGTCCCAAAATCCCGTCATTGATTTGAGACGGGTCGGTTTTCCATCGGTAGCGCCCGGCGCGACTCCAGCCCTCCCAGCGGAAATTTGATAAAGGACTTTTCTCGCTGCTGCCCTGCGGTTGAAGGTAGCTTAGTGTGGTGGTTTCGCCGATTTGGCGTTCTTCAGTGGTAACGCCTTTGTTCAGGTTGTAGAGACGATCGGCATGAATCGTCATCGATCCGATCGATTCGATCGTTGCATCCGCATTCGTCAGTAACGTAGATGGGCCGACTGTTCTATCACTGGCATCCAGTGCGCCACCGATGTACATCTCGCCGGCTGAAAAAATCAA
>CANKWG010000162.1 GCA_947487325.1 Oxalobacteraceae bacterium
CTTTCGTGCTTGGTTGGTGTTGGCGTCGATCATCGTGTGCCTGGCCACTTGGTTCGTGATCGAGAAAACCCGACTGGGTGCGTATCTGCGTGCCGGTACCGAAAATCCGAAAATGGTGGAAGCCTTCGGCGTGAACGTGCCCTTGATGGTGACGCTGACGTATGGCTTCGGTGTGGCACTCGCCGGTTTTGCGGGTGTACTTGCCGCGCCAGTGCTGCAAGTCTCGCCGCTGATGGGATCGAATCTGATCATCGTCGTATTTGCCGTCGTGGTCATTGGTGGTATGGGATCGATACTGGGCTCGATCCTGACTGGGCTGGGCCTGGGCATCATCGAAGGTTTCACCAAGGTGTTGTACCCGGAGCTGTCTTCGACGGTTGTGTTCATCATCATGGCGATTGTCTTGCTGATTCGCCCGGCCGGCTTGTTCGGTCGCGAAAAATAAGGAGTGCCTGCGATGTTGAAAAAAATCGGTTATGCCGCCGTGCTGCTGATCGCGCTGGTAGCTCCCTTTGTGATGTATCCCGTGCTGCTGATGAAGATCCTGTGCTTTGCACTATTTGCTTGTGCCTTCAATCTGCTGATTGGTTTCACAGGTCTGCTGTCCTTTGGTCATGCGGCGTTTTTTGGCGGCGCATCGTATATCGCCGGGCATGCCTTGAAAGTCTGGGGCGTACCAACAGAGCTGGGTATTTTGCTGGGCGTGGTCTTCGCTGCGATCGTGGGTCTGGTGATGGGCAAGCTGGCGATTCGTCGTCAGGGTATTTACTTCACGATGATCACGATGGCGCTGTCGCAGATGTTGTTCTTCGTTTTTCTGCAAGCACCGTTTACCGGCGGCGAAGACGGACTGCAATCGATTCCGCGCGGTACCCTGCTGGGGACGATTGATCTGAAAAATGATCTGACCATGTATTACCTGGTGCTGGGTATCGTGGTGGCTTCTTTCCTGCTGGTGGTGCGCATCATTCATTCTCCCTTTGGTCAGGTGCTCAAGGCAGTGCGCGAGAATGAGCCGCGCGCGATCTCACTGGGTTATGACGTTGATCGTTACAAGCTGCTTGCTTTTGTTTTGTCTGCCGCGCTCGCGGGCCTGGCCGGATCGACTAAAGCGCTAGTACTGGGTTTTGGCACGCTGACTGATGTGCACTGGTCGATGTCAGGTCTGGTGGTGCTGATGACGCTGGTCGGCGGCATGGGCACGTTGTTTGGCCCAGTGCTGGGTGCCATCATCATTATCGCGCTTGAAAATAAGCTGGGTGATATGGGTACCTGGTTGGCATCCGTGACGCATATTGATTGGTTCAATACGATAGGCGAGTCTGTCACGATGGTGACGGGTTTGATCTTTGTGATTTGCGTGCTGGCGTTCCGGCGCGGCATTATCGGTGAGCTGGTGGCGCGCTTGCGCTGACGAGTCCGTCAACTGATTCTTCTGAGAGCGATTTTTTATGAGCAATCCAAAATTTCACTGGGACGATCCTTTGTTGCTGGACCAGCAGCTGACGTCGGATGAGCGTATGGTGCGCGACGCTGCCGCTGCCTATGCGCAGGAAAAACTGATGCCTCGTGTGCTGGAAGCATTTCGCCACGAAAAAATGGATACCGCGATTTTTCGCGAAATGGGCGAGCTGGGCTTGTTCGGCCCCACCATTCCTGCCGAATATGGCGGCGCTGGTCTGAATTATGTGAGCTATGGTTTGATTGCGCGTGAGATCGAGCGTGTGGATTCCGGATTTCGTTCGGTGATGAGCGTGCAAAGCTCGCTGGTGATGGTGCCGATTTTTGAGTTCGGCAGCGAAGCACAGAAGCAGAAATATCTGCCCAAGCTCGCGACGGGTGAATGGGTGGGTTGTTTCGGTCTGACCGAGCCTAACCATGGTTCCGATCCCGGCAGCATGGAAACACGTGCCAAGCGTGTGGACGGTGGGTATTCACTGAGTGGTGCCAAGATGTGGATCACCAATAGTCCGCTGGCTGATGTGTTTGTCATCTGGGCCAAGGACGATGACGGTGATATCCGTGGCTTTATTTTGGAAAAAGGATGGAAGGGGCTGAGCGCACCCAAGATTCAAGGCAAGGTGGGTATGCGAGTTTCCACCACGGGTGAAGTGGTGATGGACAATGTATTTGTCCCCGAAGAAAACATGCTGCCGAATGTGCGCGGCCTTAAAGGGCCGTTTACCTGTCTGAATTCGGCACGTTACGGTATCGCCTGGGGTGCCTTGGGTGCGGCGGAATTCTGCTGGCATACCGCGCGTCAGTACACACTGGATCGCAAACAGTTTGGGCGACCATTGGCCGCGACACAGTTGGTGCAAAAAAAATTAGCCGATATGCAGACGGAAATCACACTGGGTTTGCAGAGCTGCCTGCGCCTCGGACGTATGAAAGACGAGGGCACTGCGGCGGTGGAAATCACGTCCATTATGAAAAGAAATTCAGGCGGCAAGGCACTGGACATTGCGCGCACAGCACGCGACATGTTGGGTGGCAATGGCATCAGCGATGAATATGGCGTCATTCGCCATGTGGTGAATCTTGAGGTGGTCAATACCTACGAGGGTACGCACGATGTACATGCGCTGATTCTCGGTCGTGCGCAAACGGGACTGCAGGCATTCTTCTGAAAACGCGGATCAGGCAGCACGCATCGCATCAAAGCGCAGACGTACCATGTTGATGTGTTCGCGCAAAACGTAGAGCTGGTCGGCAAACGCGATCGGTAGATGCAGGTTGTCGACAGAATTCTCAACATCCATAAGCCGCTGATGCAATTCATCAAGCTGTTCAGGTGTCTGGTTGAGTTGCATTTCCCGCTCGATTTTTATCAGTATGCCGTACCAGCGGTAAATCCTGGAGCGGATGCGCCACCGATATAACGGTGGAATTGCTCTGGACAGAGGAATCAATACGATCAGCGAAGGTACCAACACGATCAGAATGCGGTCCACCAGACTCGCGAGCCAGAAGGGTAGACGCCGGTACTCCAGCGGTGATCCGGAGGTGTAATAACGACGTGCCTCTTCGCTCAGTGGGATGATGTGCTCCACTGCTTCCGGAAATTCTTTGGGCTTGCGGAATATGCTGGGTTTGCCGTGAACCTCATGCGCAGCCTCGAGCAACAGATCGGAAATCGCCGGATGCAAGTCGGATCGCGCAATCAATTCTACTGGGGTGCCAACGAGCTGAATATCCTGTTTCGGAATATCCAGTCCGAGATCAAAGCTGCCCTTGGGAGCAGTCAGGCGCGATAAGTAGGGCAGGTTACGCAAGTAGCCATCGGCCTGCAAAAAACTCATCAGATGCACACCGGGCAAGCGCATCAACTCGCGCATGGTATGTGTGCGCGTCAGTTCACTGGTCGTAAAAATCACATCGACCTTTTTCTTGCGAAAGGCATCTATTGCGTCATCACCATCGATTTCCAGTAGGGTGGCGTCAGCGGCAGTCATGCCATTTTCTTTCAGTAGTTTGAGCGACAGCGTATTGGTCCCGCTACCTTCAGGGCCGATTGCAATTTTCTTTCCCTTGAGTTCGGTGAGATGATCGATGTCACCACGGCCCCGGTAGAACACCATGAATGGCTGTACATACATCGTGCCTAGCGACATGATGCCGTGTAATTCATCTTCGTCCACCAGACCTGCTTGAACAAAGCCGACATCGATGGTTCCGTTTTCTTTTTGCAGCAGGTCAAGATTTTCTTCGGAGCCGTCGGTCGTCACAATTTTGACATTGATGCCATGTTTGGAAATCAGCTCGGCATATTTTTTGGCGTTGTTCTCAAAACTGCTGCCTTCCTGACCGCCTGCGATCACGAGGGTGTCAGGAGGTGCTGGGCGCATCATCGCGAAGCCCATCCAGCCTATACCAATCGTTAGCAGTAAACCGGGGATCAGCAGAATAATCATGTCGCGCCAGGACACGGTCATGAGTTTGCTCATCGGATCGCTGACCATCTTTGGCAAAGCTTTTATTTTATTTTTCTTTGTCATGATTACTGTCCCGGGGTTTTGCCGTGGCCGACCGTTTCAATCTTTGAGTATTAGTATTTAGTTAATTTTTAGGCCTTGCAGACGTGACTATACCGGAGAGCTATTCTTTTTTGCTGTGGACGTTTGCAAGGCGTGTGCGACGAAAGCTTCATGGGTGCTCAAAAAAATTTGGTCATGCATCTTTTTACCCAGAGGCGTACTGCGTAATCGGTCGAGCACCGGCCCCTTGATCTCGGCGAATTGGAGTGTGATTTTTCGTGCGGCCAAATCTTTTTGCATATCGGTCAGCATGGCGAGCGCTGTCGAGTCGAGTTGATTGACGGCGGAAAGAATCATTAGAACGGTGCGTGTGTCGGTATTCGATTGAATCAGGGCTTCGACTTTTTCTTCGATGATTTGTGCATTTGCAAAATACAGACTTTCATCGATTCGCAAGGCAATCAAACCAGTTAAGGTCTCGACTTGGTGTCGATCGATGTTACGAAAGTGCTCTGTGCCAGGTACGCGGCCGACGACGGCCATGTGCGGGTGACTGCTGCGCCAGACTAGTACCGCCAGTGAAAGCGCGACACCGAGCAGTATCCCTTCTTCCACGCCCAGAAAAATCACGCCGGCAAAGGTGAGCAGAAGTGACACCGCATCAGCTTTGTCATATCTCCATGCTTCGCGCAGCGTGTGCCAGTCGAGCAGCCCGAGTACGGCAACGATAATGGTAGCAGCGAGCACACTGACAGGCAGGTAGTAAAACCAGCCGGTGAAGGCTGAAATGACGATGGCCATCAGCACGGCGGAGATAACGCCAGCTGCGGGCGTATTCGCACCAGCAGAAAAATTAACAACGGATCGCGCAAAACCGCCCGTCACTGGATAGCCACCGGATAAGGCGCTGGCGATATTGGCGGCGCCTATGCCGAGCAGTTCACGATCAGGTGAAATGCGTTGGCCACGTTTGAGCGCTAGCGATTGTGCGACGGAGACACTCTCGACAAACCCAACCAGCGAAATGAGCAGGGCAGGCAGCCACAATGCCTGTATCTGTTGCCAGCTGATTTGTGGCAGTCCGATGCTGGGTAGACCTGAGGGAACTTGTCCGACGATGGCCACTTGCGCACTTTGATCAAGACCCGTGCTTGCAACGATCGCAGTCGACATGATGACGACAGCCATGGGCGCGAGTTTGGTCAGC
>CANKWG010000163.1 GCA_947487325.1 Oxalobacteraceae bacterium
TCTGTTGCAAGAATTAGAACGACAAAAGCAGACCCTGCTGGGCTTCAAAACCAACCCTAATGTAGAAGTCTCCCGGCTTGATCAGGTGCTTTCCGACATCGAGCGCACCAGCAGCGCGCTGATTGGTCTGCAAGGCAAAACCGGCCAGCATATCCGCGAGAATGAATGGCTGATGAGCATACGCGGCCGCACCATCATTCCTGGTGGCGCCTGTGAATTCGATCTGCCTTCGTACCATGCATGGCAGCAGCAATCGACCGAGCAGCGTCGCGCCGACATCACCGGCTGGTTCGCGCCACTTGACCCGCTGTTCTCGGCCATCACCATCGTTCTGCGTCTGCTGCGAGAGTCCGGACGCACCACCCACATCATCGCCGCCGCCGGCAGCTTCCAGCAAATGCTGCAGGGCCGTACCTATCAAATGCTGCGAGTCGTCATCGATGAGAAACTCGGTGCAATTCCCGAAATCTCTGCCAACAAATACGTGCTGTGGATACGCTTCACCAGCCAAGGCGGCGACATGAAGCCCAAGGCACATGAAGGCGATGTGCCCTTCGAACTCACCCTCTGTAATTTCTGATCCATCCGCATCATGGCCACCGTTGTCGATTGCCCCACCTGCGGCAAAAAAGTCGAATGGACCGAGGCCAGCAAATACCGACCGTTTTGTTGTGAGCGTTGCAGGCAAATTGATCTGGGCGCTTGGGCTGAGGAGAAGTATGTGATCCCCGGGGCCATGCCGGTGGGGGATGAGGATGAGGCGCAGGGTTGAGGTGGGTTTTCTAGTGCTCGGGTTTGTATCGAACATCGTGGGATAGTGACGAACGCCGCTGGATCCCAGCTTTCGCTGGGATGACGATTTTGAGGCAGGCAGCTCCTCAAAATTCAGTGGTGCATTAAGGTTTGGCGGTGTGGTACGCAGTCTGAAACACATGCGTCGGGATGACTCATAAAAAGCCAGCGGACTCCCAAACTGTCATCACTTGCATGTGATGACCGCTGCGTGGGCGGATCGCATGCGATCCGAATTCCCCACTCGCTCCCGGCGAAAGCCGGGATCCAGTGGCGTCAAATTATTCACCCACCTACGTACACAAAACCATCACCCCGCGGCCAAGCCGCAAACTCACCCACCAAACCTAAGCCTGTCCAGCCATTCCAACAATGGCACTGTTGCCGGCAATATCGGCTCCACTGCAAACGCCGCACCCTGCCACGCAAGCGCCTGCCCCTCCAGCGAGCGCGGCTCACCGTGCCACTTGCGACTGATAAAAAAATGCAGCCTCACATGCGCGTGGGGATACACATGCTCGACACAGCACCAAGGCTCGGCTGTCTCGATCTGCACATCAATCTCTTCAGAAAATTCGCGCTTCAACGCCGCCAGCACGGACTCACCCGGCTCAACTTTACCGCCGGGGAATTCCCAATAACCTGCATACGGTTTGCCTTCAGGACGACACGCCAACAGCACATCGCCATTGGCCTGCATCAGAATGCCGACCGCGACATCAATGGGAGTAGCAGCCACCTGATCAGCGCGCGTTCTTGCCGGCCCAGTCGCGCGCGAACTGCCACGCAATACGACCGGAGCGTGAACCACGCTGCAATGCCCAGCGCAGCGCTTCAGGCTCAGCAGCCGCGAACTGGGATGCATCAATACCGAAATGCTTCAGCCAGTGGCGGACGATGTCCAGATAATCATCCTGACGGAAGGGATAGAACGACAGCCACAAACCAAAACGCTCGGAGAGCGAAATTTTTTCTTCGACGGTTTCACCGGGATGCAAATCGCCGTCATCGACGTGTTTGTAGCCTTCATTATCCGACATGCGCTCGGGCAGCAGATGCCGGCGGTTGGATGTCGCATAGATCAGCACATTGTCTGATTGCGCGGAGATGCTGCCATCCAGCGCCACCTTGAGTGCCTTGTAACCACCCTCACCCTCTTCAAACGACAAGTCATCGCAAAAGATAATGAAACGCTCAGGCCGCTGCGCCACCATATCCACGATATCGGGCAAATCCACCAGATGGTCTTTGTCGACTTCGATCAAACGCAATCCCTGATCTGCAAATTGCGCCAGACAGGCCTTGATCAGCGACGACTTACCCGTACCACGTGCCCCTGTCAGCAGCACATTATTGGCAGGTCGGCCCTCGATAAATTGACGCGTGTTTTGTTCGATCTGTTCTTTTTGCGGGGCGATGTTGTGCAGGTCATCGAGGCTGATGCGTGACGGATGCAACACAGCCTGAAGACTGCCGCGACCATCACGACCGACGCGCCAGCGGAATGCTGTGGCGGCTGTCCAGTCGACGGACGCAGGGGCTGCGGGCAGCAGGGCTTCGACGCGAGCCAGTACGCGTTCTGCGTTAGCGAGGAATTGTTCTAGTTCTTTCATTTTTATTTTTTGTAAATGGGTCTATGCACCCGAAGGTAGGGCTGCGAGTAAGACGAATCAAAGACACTGGATCCCGGCCTGCGCCGGGAGCGAGTGGGGAATTTGGATCGCATGCGATCCGCCCACGCAGCGGTCATCACATGCAGGTGATGACAGTTTTAAAGTACGACAACTTTTAATTCGTCATCCAAGCGAAAGCTGGGATCCATGTCTACTCTGGCAGTGCGTCAGCTACTATGACTCTTAACAGACCCACCTTAAGCACTGAGCAGTATCCAGTGTCTTCAATCTCAACCCGATATCAAGACCGATAATCCGCATTAATCGACACATACTCATGCGACAAATCGCAGGTCCACACCTGCGCCCGCGCATCACCGCGCGCCAGCATCACGCGCACACCAATCTCGCTTTGCTGCATCACCCGCTTCCCGTCTTCTTCGCGGTAATCCGGATTGCGCCCACCTTGCTTCGCCACCCAGACATCATCCAGATACAAATCAATCTTGCTCACATCCAGATCAGCCACACCCGCATAACCAATCGCTGCCAGTATGCGACCTAAATTCGGGTCAGAGGCAAAAAACGCCGTCTTCACCAGCGGCGAATGCGCGATCGCATACGCAATCTTGCGGCACTCGTCAGCATCGCGACCCTGCTCAATACTGATGGTGATGAATTTCGTCGCGCCCTCGCCATCACGTACGATCAATTGCGCAAGCTCCTGCGACAACCAAGTCACCGCAGCAGCCAACGCTTGATATTCATCCGAGTCGGCACTGCTCACTTCCAACTCACCAGCACCGGTGGCAATCAGCATGAAAGAATCATTGGTCGATGTGTCGCCATCAATCGTGATGCAGTTAAATGAAGCATCAGCCGCCTCTTTCACCATCTGATCCAACAGCGCCTGCGGTACCTTCGCGTCACAAGCGACGAAACCCAGCATGGTCGCCATATTGGGGCGAATCATGCCTGCGCCTTTGGAGATACCCGTCAGCGTGACCTTCTTGCCCGAGATCGTTATCGTGCGCGACGCTGCTTTAGGCAGCGTGTCGGTGGTCATGATGGATTGCGCGACATTGAACCAATTGTTCTCGGTGAGATTCGCGATGGCCAGCGGCAGACCCGCCACCAGCTTATCGACCGGCAGTGGCTCGAGGATGACACCGGTCGAGAACGGCAGCACTTGCGATGCATCGCAGCCCAATAGCTTGGCCAGCGCATCACAGGTCGCTTGCGCATTCGCCATACCGGCGTCGCCGGTGCCAGCGTTTGCGTTCCCAGTGTTAATCACCAGAGCCGTAATGGGCTTGCCTGATGTTGCCGCCTGCGCGAGATGCGCTTTCGAGAGCTGCACGGGTGCTGCGCAAAAACGGTTGGTCGTAAACACGCCAGCGACTGTCGCGGTGGGTGCGAGCTTCAGGACCAGCAAGTCTTTACGATTCGGTTTTTTGATGCCTGCTTCCGCGTAGCCCAGTTGAATGCCAGGGACGGGTTTCAGCTTGAAAGGTGTGGGGAGAGGGAAGTTGACGGCCATTTCGTGTGTGACGCAATAGGGTTGTTAGAAAGAGCGGTGGATCCCAGCCTTCGCTGGGATGACATTTTTACGGCTATCTCAATTTATCAACCGTCACCCAGCCGCCATACTTAACAGTGCACGCAAGGCCGAAGCTCAAGCCAATTTCCCATGACACTGTTTAAATTTCTTCCCGCTCCCACAAGGACAAGGATCATTCCGCCCCACCTTGGGCATCACATTCGTCATCGGCATCTGCGAACGCGGCTCATCACTGGCGGTTGGCGCAAGTAATTCTTCCGGCGCGAGATCGGGATTGAAATCAGCGTGCTGGTAATTCAGATTCTCGAGTTGCGGATGCGTCATTTTTTCTTCGGCAGCCACGATTTCTTCCTGTGACTGTATCTGCACCGTCAGGATCAGACGCACTACATCGTTACGAATCAGATCAAGCATCTGACCAAACAGCTGGAAAGCTTCACGCTTGTATTCCTGCTTGGGATTTTTCTGTGCATAGCCGCGCAGATGAATGCCCTGACGCAGATGATCAAGTGCAGCGAGGTGTTCACGCCATTGTGTATCCATGCTCTGCAACATGACGCCGCGCTCGAAGCCGCTGAAGGCCTCTTTTTCAACCACGTCCACCTTGGACTGATAAATCGCATCGGCAGCCTGCAGCAGACGCTCGAGCAGATCTTCATCGGTCAGATTCGGTTCGGCTGCCAGCAAATCTGCCAGCGGCATATGCAACTGCCATTCGGCCGCGAGAATGGCTTCGAGCGTTTGCAGATCCCACTGCTCTTCCATGGTCTCTGCCGGCACATAGGTGCGGAACAGATCGGTAAAAACACCATGACGCAGCGCCTGACTGATCTCGCTCATATCCTGCGCTTCGAGCAGCTCGTTACGCTGGTTGTAAATGACTTTGCGCTGATCATTAGCCACATCGTCATACTCGAGCAGCTGTTTGCGAATATCAAAGTTACGCGCTTCGACTTTGCGCTGCGCTGATTCGATCGAGCGCGAGACGATGCCGGCTTCAATCGGCTCGTCTTCCGGCATCTTCAGACGCTCCATCACCGAGCGCACGCGATCGCCTGCAAAGATACGCAGCAGCGGGTCATCCAGCGACATATAAAACCGCGACGAACCCGGATCACCCTGACGACCGGAACGACCACGCAACTGATTGTCGATACGTCGCGACTCATGGCGCTCAGTACCGATGATGTGCAAACCACCGGCATTGACTACC
>CANKWG010000164.1 GCA_947487325.1 Oxalobacteraceae bacterium
AGTCATGATTTTCAAGAATTTTGGCGTCATTGTATACGCGAGCGGCGCAATGACCTTCAGAAAGGTACTCGTATAAAGCCGACTCAGTTATCGGGTCATCAGGTCTGTATACCCGATCCGGTGTGACCTGAATGCTATGATCGGCTCCCACTGCAAAAGTGCGCTTGACTTGACTTCTGTACTGAGTGCCGTCCTGGTGGCTCTGACAATCTATTTTTAATCTGTTACCTCATGGCCCTGAAATCCACCATTTACAAAGCAAGCCTGCAGATCGCGAATATGGACAGCCACTATTACGCTGACCATCAGCTCAATATTGCCTGCCATCCTTCAGAGACGCTGCAAAGAATGATGATTCGGATACTGGTCTTTGCATTGAATGCGCATGAAGCCCTGGAATTCGGCAAAGGTATCTCCGATACTGATGAGCCCGATCTGTGGCAAAAAGATTTGACCGGGTCGATCGAACAATGGATCGAGGTCGGACAGCCCGATGAACGTCGCATCCTGAAAGCCTGCGGCAAATCTTTACAAGTGCAGGTCTATCTGTACGCCAGTACGGGACCGATCTGGTGGAAGCAAACGCAATCAAAAGTATCCCGCGCAAATAACCTGCAAATCTTCCAGATTGACCCCGAAGTTGCCAAAGCTCTGGAACCGCTGTGTCAGCGAACCATGCAACTGCAAGTGACGATTCAGGATGGCGAGATTTGGGTAAGGGATGCGACGGAGTCAGTTCAGGTCATTATTGAGCAGCTTTTCGGTACCCAAACCCGGTAGACGCTACTGCCCCCCTGCCAGCACAAGCGCCTAGCCGCGACCACTCCCACGCTTCCGAAAAATCGGACGAAAGCTGGACGAGCAATGATTAATTTATTGCCATTTTAAAAATTTAGGTCATTAAACCCTTCGGTTAGCCTCGCACCCACCTAAATTGGGCATCGAAACGAAGTAATACTTTAGTATAATTTGCCACATGCCAAGCCCGATACGTCCTGCGGACTGGGAGCACTTTTCCATCGTTCGCGAATCCTTGTCTCTGGATCGCCTCCATGTGGCCATGGTCGGGCGCAATCGTCGTCAGCTGCTGGACTACGCCGCGGCGCTGGCCATCACGCTCTCGGAACGAGATGGCTGGCATATCGAAAAGTATGATCCTCAGCGGCTAGAGAACCTCATCGTCGATCTGATGCTGAATCGTTTCGACACCGCGCTGCAGACCGTTTCGGGTCATCGCACTAGCCCCTCCCGTCGCCCACCCGGCTGCGCGCTGTTCATCCCAGACGCAATGACGATACCCCGCGCCACTTTCCAGCAACTGGTCAGACTCGCGGCTGGTACGCGCGACAACCGGCTTCGGCTCGTGGCACTTTTCCCTTCCGACAGCCAAGCCTGCGAAGAGCGCATTGCCTTGATGGGTACTCGAGTGGCCCGGTGGGACCTGGATGATGACACCGCCATTACGGCCGATCATGCATTTTTCGCAGGCACGATGGGGCACACATTTAAACCCGTTACCACCGCTAAGCAACATCGCAAACCGGTGCGATTGCTGGCGGCGGGCGCTGTTGCGGCGATGCTGGCGGTACTGGCCGTGCTGCCCATGATGTGGCCCGCCATGTCTGGTATCTCGTTCGAGCTCCCTATGGATGGCCAGACCCGTACTCAAGGCGAACGCCCAACGGCACTCGCCGGCACGTTGGGGCCGGACAGTCTGCCTGCTACCGTCACGCCGTTGCACAGCAAAGAAAATGATGCCGACAGCCAGACCGAACAGACTGTACGCAGTGACCTAGAGGACGCTGCCCAAGCTGAGGCCTTGAGACCATGAGTTTCGACAACGCCTCAGTGCTCTTCTTTTTGCTCGCCAGCGCAGCGTTGCTTGCGATGGATCTGCTACGCCACCGCAAACGACAAGCAGGATTGAACGATTACTTTGCAGGACTTGCCGCGCTCGCGGCGCTGCTGCATCCACTCGCGTGGTGGATCGCAGATACGTTGGCGTTACCGGGTGATCTGACGCCCTTTTTTGCGTTTGATCTGATCGCCGCCTGCGCGATAGCAGCAGCGGCAGCAAATCAGGCACCCTTTGGAAAGCGTTGGGGACCTTTCGCTGCATTGGCCACTTTGGCTGCATCTGCACTCGCAATCGGCACGCAGCTGCTACCAATGCATGGCACGGGTGTTACCGCACCGTTGATGGCATCGGTATTGCTGTGCACGGTCTTCATTGGCTGCGCCACTGAGTGCAGCCGCCATGCGCGATTGAATCAGCTGGCGCAACGTCCGGTCTGGACACTGGCTCTGTTATCAGGAGCCGCCGCAGTCCTGCAGTTGCTGGTGGCGCTAGTGTCGATTACCTCGCAAGCCACTGAAGGCTATGGACCACAACTGCTGTCGGCGACTGGCATCGCTTGGCTGTTGATCAAGCTCATGCTGGTCAGTACGCTGCTAAAGCTATCGTCTGCGAGACGTGCGGAGCTATCCGATCGCTTGTCGCGACAGCTCGTCGCCAAGGCAAATGCATCGACCAACGATCTACTCGTTGTAACGCAAGCTTTCTACCAGCTGCCCGGCAATGTGCTGGTCACGGATGACGACGGACGGATTCTGTTTGCTACGGCACAAGCGCGGCGCCTGCTTGCGTATCCAGAGACGAAGGACTGCGTACTAGAAGACTTATTTCTCGCCGTTCAACCCAGTGGTCATCAACTGGTACGCGCCCTGTTTGAAAAACCGGATCATCAGGCCGAGCTGATGCAAATCCGGATGACTCGAGTCGAGTGTAGCGATCAAGGCTATCACCTGCTGCAGCTAGAGACCTTGCCGTTCAATTACGAGATGCTGCGCGGCCTGCTGGTTGATTCGCGTAATGATGCGCCACACGAAGCGACAGGTCTGCTTGACCATCATTTTGCGATCGCTGCGATGGCTGATGGCTGGTTCCGTTTGCTCGACCCGATCGACCGCTACGCAGCCTCAGGTGTGTTCTGGGACAAGCTGAGAATTCTCTCCAGCGGTGACAGTGAGATTGCGCATCTGGAAAACAGTATTGCCAGCGCCAGCGCGGCGCAAGGATGGCTGCGTATCCGTAATGGTGGCGGATTGTCTGTGTCACTACGAAAACTTCAGACACCGGACTACAAACTGTTTTATCGGGTCCACATGACGCTGGTTGATGATGCACTGCAGGCCAATGCGAATGCGCCATGTACCGACAGCGGAGAGACAAAGCGATGACAGGGCGCCTGAAACAAACAGGTGCACAGATCACCGTTCTCGGCAAGCTGATAGAGCGGGTAAGACGCGAGCACAAACTGACAACTGCCACATTGGCGATGCTATCGGGCTTAACTGACGCGCAGATCAAAGGCATCGAGGAAGACAGCATGACGCCTTTCGTCGATGAGGCACATCGCATCGATTGCGCACGCCGCATCGCAATAGCTATGGGACTACCTGACCATCATTTCTTGGAAAAGCACATAGCTACAAGTGCCCAACGTGTTGTAGCGCAAAAAGTCCTGTCTTCAGCGCCGGAGCCACTGCCGCGCAATGCCTGGGAAAACTTGCCGATTGCGGATCTGAAAGTGCTCGCCAAGCTACGAACGATCGACGCTCCTGCTGCACCCGAGCAGCGCCGACACGGCTCCCCCCTTCTGATCGCGCTGGTGGTTTCCCTGCTGCTTGCCGCTCTGATAGTCGGTCTTGCATTTGCTCGCTGAACGATCTAAAAACCCGAGCTGCGGGGTGCTGCTAAAACCGCGATCTGATTCACCGCAATGAAACGCAGTCCGCTACAATTCCGGCCATGACCTCACTGCCATCATTGCTGATCGTTGACGATCACCCTATCATCCGTACCGCGCTGGCGGAGGCCGTACGTTCACGTTTTCCGAAAATCAGACTGGAGACCGCCGGTGATGCAGAGACTGGCATTGCGCTGATCAAGGCCGAGCTGAAAAAGAAAAAATCACAAGCTTGGTGGGTACTGATTGATCTGGGTCTGCCGGGTATCGGTGGACTTGAGGCCATCACTCAGTTGCTGGCACTTGATCCGTCAGTGCGGACAATCACGATCTCAGGTAATGACGATGAACTGCAAGTTGGCGCATGCTTCGGCGCTGGTTCATCGGCATTTATCAGCAAGGCCGCGCCGATTCAGGACACCGTGACCATCATTGCGCAAGCAGTCGAAGGTACGCTGATCAAGGGTACCTGGCTGTCGGCACGTGGCCTCGCAGACAGCTCGGCTCTCAATCAGATTGCTCTCACTGACCGTCAGATTCAAGTACTTTCAATGATCTGTCAGGGCATGAGTAATCGCGAGATTGCTGACAGTCTGGGCATTTCGGAAATCACGGCCAAATCTCATGTCGGCGGCATTTTTCGTGAGCTGCATGTAGCCAGCCGCACACAGGCAGTATTGGTGGCGCAAAAGCTGGGCCTGTTCGCCAATAATCACTGAAAAATTGAAACCTATCTCGTCAAGACCTAACGAGATAAATTTTTAATGCGTATCTCTTCGGGACAGCGCACCATTGATCACCTCACGCAATTTTTCTGCGCTGAACGGTCGCTGTAACAGCGTCACGGGTGAGCCCGTCTGCTTCTCGAGGTTGGTCATCAGATCCTCATCACTGCACAGGACTACTGGAATAGTGGCATTGAACTCATCATTCATATGAGTAATCGCCTGAGCCACTGATTCCGATTGCAGCTGCGCGTCTATCATCAATAGCGTAGGCACAAGACTGCGCGCCGCAAGCTGTCGAATTGCATCAGCACTTCCACCCGCCGTCAGAATATCGATACCCAAACTGGGCGCCAGCAAACGCAAAGCATTAGCCACATCCGGATCAGCATCGATGCAGACCATCAGCGTATTGACTGGGGGCTCAACCACAACCTGAGGCAGCACGCGCTCAAGGAGATTCGCATCGCGCATCGCCATACGCTCGGTATCCGACAAGGGTGTCGCCGACAGCGGCAGCTCAATGGCAAAGACCGATCCCATACCCAAATGACTGCTCAATAGTATCCGGCCGCCTATGCGGGCTGCAAGCCGCCTTGCAATGGCCAATCCCAATCCCACACCTTGCGTCGCCATTGCAGCGGCATCACCGCGCGTGAATTCATCGAAAATTTTCTTGCGCAAAGGTGCAGCAATA